>JBOGEK010000104.1:0-6904 GCA_050743645.1 Acidothermaceae bacterium | reverse complement strand
GCGTGGGGGGAGCGCCAGCCGGACCGCCACTTCGCGGCATGCCGAGCGCCACCCGGGGGGACAAGTGGGCCGACGCACCGCGCGACCATCACTGTGCCCGATCGAATGTCGCACCGCGACCCTGTGGCCCAGCGTGTTGAGACTTCCGCAAAGACCAGCGGGTCCCGATCTACGCGGCAGACGGCAATCCCGCCGATAACCGAACGTCAGCCGTGCGCCTGAACCTGCCTCTCGGCATGTCTGAACGCGTGCCCTCGGACAGCTCCGGGTGTCGAAGGTACGTGAAAAACGACGGCCGCGAGTTCGCAAGCCGTCGTTTCTTGGGTGGAGCTAAGGGGATTCGAACCCCTGACCCCTTGCCTGCCGAGCAAGTGCTCTACCAGCTGAGCTATAGCCCCGTGAGCCCTCGCGAGCTCGTCCGGATCGTCGTGAAGTCTAGCGGACGGCGGACCTGCTTCCCGCCGCCGCCCTACCGGTCGTCTCCGACGACCGGCTCCACACTTACCGGTCGTCTCCGACGACCGGTTGTGGCAACGTGCCTGCGTTGTACTCGAGCAACCGCCAGCCGGTCACGGTACCCGACTCCGCCTCGCCGATCACCGACCAACTGCAGTTCGACAACGAACCGAGCGCGGTCCATAGCGCGACGGGCAGGCCGATCATCGAGGCCACCAGCGCTCTCCCCGCAGCCCCGTGGGTGGCGATGACGAGGGTCTCGCCGTCCGGCAAGGTCTCGAGCGCGTCGCGAACTGCGGCGACGGCTCGCTCTGCCACCTCAACCAAGCTCTCGCCCCCGCCGCGGCGACCCTCGCGGCCGTCGCGCCATTCGGCGACCTCGTCAGGGAACTTGGCCGTCACCTCGTCGAATGTGAGCCCTTCCCAGGCGCCGACGTCGATCTCGCGCAGCCGCTTGTCGACCGTGACGGCCACGCCGACCAGCCGGGCCAGCTCGTCGGCAGTGCTGCGAGCACGGGTGAGGTCGGAACAGACGATGGCGGACGGCGAAAGACCCGCGAGCATCGCGGCCGCGCGGGTGGCTTGGGCACCCCCCACATCGTCGAGATCAACGTCGAGGTGACCCTGATAACGGCGCTCGTTGTTGAAAGCGGTCTGCCCGTGCCGCCAGACCACGATTTTGCGCCCGGACACTCAGGCGCCGCCCGCAGCGGCCGCATGATCTGGGCCGTCGAGATCGAACTCGTCGCGGTCGCCTGCGGTGACTTCAGCGGGCAACCCAATCATCGGGCAGTCTTTCCACAGCCGCTCGAGGCCATAGAACGTGCGCTCCTCGGCGTGCTGTACGTGGACCACCACATCGCCGTAATCGAGCAGCACCCAGCGGCCTTCGTGCTGGCCTTCACGGCCGAGCGGCTTCGCGCCGAGCGAGCGCAGCTTGTCTTCGATGGCGTCGACGATCGACTTCACCTGACGGTCGTTCGGCGCGGAGGCCAATAGGAAGGCGTCGATGATCGCCAACCGATCGCTGACATCGAAGGCTTGGATGTGCTGCGCAAGCTTGTCGGCGGCCGCTTCGGCGGCTGCCACCACCAGTTCGACAGCTCGAGGTGAGGCGGTCATCGGGTTTTACCGTGGTTCACGGGCGTTGCTCCACTGCGGCTCGCTCCTGTCGGTCGACCGCACATTCGGCGGCCATCCGTCCATGGTCTCACCGACCGGGGCCGATCGACGCGAGCCGTCAAGGTTTGTAGTCGGCTCCGAGCAACACAACGATGTCGGCAACTTGGATCGTTTCCTGCGATACCCGAACGTCGGACGTCGGCAAACCGAGCGCCGTCGCCACCGCATTGCCCTTCGCGATGTCGGCCGAAGTCGTTCCGCCGATCAACACGACCGACGGCGCTGTGGCGTTCGGCATGCCGGGTGCGTTCTGTCCTGGCAAGTAGGTGTAACCCGCGTTGAGCAGCTTCGACCGAGTCGTTTCACCGATGCCCGGCGTTCCGACCTGATTTTCGATCATCACCCGGTTACCGGTGGTGAGCTTGTTCTTGGGGATCGAGCCGGCGAGCTGCTGCTTGACCAGCGCCGCATTTGCAGTGGCGTCGAGACTGAAGGCCTCCTGGTCCGACCCGGCGTCGAGCTTCTTCACCGGCAAAACGGTGTCAACGGTCGAACCTGTCGCGGTGTCGGCTGCAAGCCCTGCGAGGACGTCGGCTACCCGCGACGTTGCAATCGACGAGGTCGAGTCGGCGCCCAGACTGGTCAGCACCTGCGCCAGCGCTGCTGGCTGCTTCGGAAGCTGGGCCAGCACGGCTCCAAAAACCGCGTCGAAACGCGCGAGTCGCAAGGGTTCGGTTTCGTTGGGGCCGAGGAACGTGGCGAAAGCGACCGCGTTTGCACCGGTCAGTTTCTGGTGTCCGGCCGCCACGACGATCACGGTCGTGCCATTAGGCCCCGGCTTCGTGACGTCGGCATCGACCGTCACGGTTACTCCGCCCACCTTGTCGACCAGCGTCTGCAGTCCGTGCGTGGTCAGCACCCATGAGCTGTCGACGGTGACGCCCATCAGGTCTGACAGGGTCGCCCTTGCCGCGTTTGGCTGTCCGACCGACAGCGTCTGACCGAACGGCATCGACCCGAAGCCCGGCACCTGCGCGATGACTGCTGACGGAACGAGCACGACGACGCCTGCGTGCTGGGCAGGGTCGTGTGCGACGAGCGCGCTATCGACCGCTTGGCCGTCGGTGCCCTTGATCTGCACGAGCATCGTGGTTTGCGTTCGAGCGTCGGACGGCGTGACCGCGAGATGCTTGTGCGACTTCCCCGATCCGGTCGTGACGCCCCAGGCGATCAACCCGACGACCACAACGCCCGCACCGATCGCGAGCGCCCGCTTGCGCCGCTGCTCCTGCTGTTCTTGCCCCGCGGCGTGGCGACTGTGGCGGCTGCGTCCGCCGTTCGGCACGATCAGATCGACTGCGGATGACCGCACAGCGGACGACTCGGGCTCGCCGTCGAGGTCTCCGATGAACTCAGCCCGGCCAGCGCGGTGCGCTGCGGCGTCCAGATCGATCGGAAAGCCGGCCGACAACCGGGGCGGCAACTCGATCGTTGCCGTGCGTGTCCCGCTCGAGGGATTGGTGGCATCGGCGGAGTGGGCCGAAACGCGGTCGGCTGCGGAGTGGGTCGAAACGCGGTCGTCGGCGTCGGCAGCTGCGCGGTCTGCGGCAGCATCGGCCGAACCCGCGCGGCTGCGGAACAATCCGCGCTGAGCGCGCTGGCCGTGCTTGCCGCTCACGACTCGCTCCGATAGAGGCCGCGCTTGGAGATGTATTGAACGATTCCGTCTGGCACGAGATACCAGATCGGCTGATTGGACCGAATTCTTTCGCGACATTCGGTAGAAGAAATGGCAAGTGCAGGAATTTCGACGAGGCTAACTGCGCCATCGGGTAGGCCGGATGGCTGATCAAGGTGGTGTCCCGGCCTGGTGCAGCCTACGAAATGGGCCAGTTCGAGCAGTTTGTCGGCATTGGTCCATGTCATGATCTGGGCAAGGGCGTCGGCCCCTGTGATGAAGAACATCTCAATTTCGGGCTCGTCACCGGTGGCGCGCAGTTCGCGGCGCAGATCGACCAGCGTGTCGTAGGTGTAGGTCGGCCCGGGTCGATCGATGTCGATGCGGCTCACGGAGAACCGCGGGTTCGAGGCGGTTGCGATCACCGTCATGAGGTAGCGGTCCTCGCGCGGTGAGACCGCACGGTCGGCCTTCTGCCAGGGCTCGCCCGTCGGCACGAAGATCACTTCGTCGAGGTCGAACTGGCTGGCGACCTCACTCGCCGCGACAAGGTGCCCGTGATGGATGGGGTCGAACGTGCCGCCCATCACGCCGATCCGTCGTCCGGTCATGGCGCGACGCTACCGGCCGCCGACCTCAGCGGACGTGACCGTCGCCGACAACGACGAACTTGGTCGACGTCAGTTCGGGCAGCGCCATCGGGCCTCGCGCGTGCAGCTTTTGGGTCGAGATACCGATCTCGGCCCCGAAGCCGAACTCGCCGCCGTCGACGAACCGGGTCGATGCGTTCACCAGCACCGCCGCGGCATCGACCCGGGCAACGAAGGTGCGAGCCGCTTCTTGCGACTTCGTGATGATCGCCTCGCTGTGCCCGGTGCTGTGGGCGGCGATGTGCTCGATCGCCGCGTCGAGCGACGGCACCACAGCCGCTGCGATGTCGAGCGAGAGGTACTCGGTGTCCCAGTCGTCGGCCGTAGCCGCGACCACGGCCGGATCGGCGGCCGCCACCTGCGAATCACCGTGCACCGTGACGCCCGCGGCACGCAGCGCGGCCAGTGCTCGCGGCAAGAACGCGGAGGCGACGTCCGCGTGTACGAGCAGCGTTTCGGCGGCATTGCAGACGCTCGGCCGCGACACCTTGGCGTTGAGCAGGATCGACAACGCCATGTCGAGGTCGGCATCGGCATCGACGTACACGTGACAGTTGCCCACACCGGTCTCGATCACGGGCACGGTCGACTCCTCGACCACGCTGCGGATCAGTTGAGCTCCCCCGCGCGGAATCAGCACGTCGACCAACCCACGCGCGCGCATCAGGTGCTTGGCCGGCTCGTGCCCCGCGCCCGGCACGAGCTGCACGGCGTCTGCCGGCAGCCCGGCGGCTTCGATCGCATCGCGCAGCACGCGCACGAGCGCTTCGTTCGACGACAGGGCGGACGATGAACCCCGCAGCAGTACCGCGTTGCCGCTCTTCAAGCACAACGCCGCGGCGTCAACCGTGACGTTGGGCCGGCCCTCATAGATGATGCCCACGACGCCGAACGGCACTCGCACTTGGCGCAGTTCGAGACCGTTCGGCAAGATGCCGCCGCGCACCACTTCACCGACGGGGTCGGGCAGCCCGGCGGTCTTGCGGACGTCGGCTGCGACGGCGCCCACACGGGCTTCGTCGAGTCGCAAACGGTCGAGATACGTCTCGGTCGCGTCACCTGCCGCCGCCCGGTCGAGGTCGAGCTGGTTGGCTTCGACGACTTCGGTTGCGCGCGCCACGAGCGCATCGGCGATCGCCAGCAACGCGCTGTCTTTGGTGCGCCGCGAGGCCGTCGCAAGCGCACCGGCTGCTACCCGCGCCCGGCGTGCAGCGTGTAAAACCTCGGTCGCGTCATCAGCGGGCGCTGTCACGTCGTCCTCCTGTGGTCACGAGACCGCCAGGATACGACGCGGTCCCGCCTAGAAGGGTCGCCATCCACCGGCGGGTGCCACCAGCGAGACGGTGGAATCGCCTCCACGGTGCTGGAAAACCTGGCGGTCGACGACCTCGACGCCCAGCACCTGCCACGCGGGCAAGCTCGCGGACGCCCGATGCTCGCCCCACAGCCGTAGCGCGAGTGCCGCAGCGTCAGCGCACTCAGGAGCCTCTTCCCAGTAGCGCACTTCGGCCCGGTCGTCGCTGTAGCGGCCGGACAGCAGGAACGGTTGCTCGTTCGACAGTCGTTCGAGTGCGGCCTTCACCAACGAGGTCTCCATCGGCGCGCCGCCGACGGTCATGGTGACATGCCACAGCTTGGTCTGCGGCGCGTTCACGTCGCCTCCCTGGCCAGTCGCTAGCCCGGCGGACCCCGGCCGGTTTTTCCCCGCTCCACGCGGTCTCGGTGCATAGTTGACCAGCTAGCGGCCCGGCGCGGAGTGCTTTTACCTGAACTTGGTTGATCAGTTGATCACGGAGCGTCGTGCGAGCACGACGAGGTCGTCGCGGTGCACGATCTCGCGTTCGTACGCGGCACCAAGGGTGGCGGCCAGCTCGTGAGTCGAGCGACCCAGCAGGCTCGGCAGCTCGGCGGCGTCGTAATTCACCAAGCCACGCGCCACCGCCGTGCCGGCGTCGTCGACCAGGTCGACGGGGTCGCCTGCAGAGAAATCGCCTTCGACCGACGTGACACCCGCCGGCAGCAGCGAAAGCCGCCGCTCGACAACGGCAACGACCGCGCCGGGGTCGAGAACCAACCGTCCTCGCGGCGTGGTCGCGTGGGCGAGCCAGAGCAGCCGGGCGGCAATCCGGCCACCGGTCGGGTGAAACAAGGTTCCGATCGGCTGGCCGGAAAGGGCGGCGGCAGCGTCGGACGCCGCCGCCAAGACAACGGGTATTCCGGCGGACGTCGCAAGCCGGGCTGCCTCAATCTTGGTGACCATTCCCCCGGTGCCGACGCCGGCTTTGCCGATGCCACCGAGATCGATGCCGGCGAGATCGGCTTCGCCGTGCACCTCGTGCAGGCGGCGGGCGTCCGGGCGGCTCGGCGGCGCGGTGTACAGCGCGTCGACGTCCGACAACAAAACGAGCAGATCGGCGCGCACCAGATGGGCGACCAGTGCGGCCAGCCGGTCGTTGTCTCCGAAGCGGATCTCCTCGGTGATCACCGTGTCGTTTTCGTTGACGACCGGTAGCACACCTAGTTCGAGCAACCGGTTCATCGTGCGTTCGGCGTTGAGGTAATGCCCGCGACGGATGACGTCTTCGGAGGTGAGCAGGATCTGGCCCACCCGGATCTCGTGGGCGGCAAAGGCTCGCGCGTATGCCTCGACGAGCAGGCCCTGACCGACGCTCGCCGCCGCTTGCTGGGTGGCAAGATCGCGCGGCCTGGTCGCCAGGCCGAGCGGGCGCATGCCGGTCGCAATCGCGCCCGACGACACCAGCACGCACGCGCTACCGGCCGCTCGGCGCTCGGCCAATGCGGCCGCGAGGCGACCGATGTTGGCGTCGTCAACGCCGCCCTCAGCGTGGGTGACTGACGACGACCCGATCTTGACGACGACCTTGCGGGCGCGCGTCACCGCGTCGCGACGCGAAGCGCCCGCGTCGGGCGGGGAGGTCGCAGGCGTCACAGCTGGCTCACTCGCCGATCACCGGTCGTCGAGCCGCGAATCCGTGCC
>JBOGEK010000103.1:0-3090 GCA_050743645.1 Acidothermaceae bacterium | reverse complement strand
CGACCTGCTCCGGCTTGTGTTCACCTGCTGTCACCCCTGCCTATCGACCGACGCGCAGGTGGCGCTGTCGCTGCGCACGCTCGGCGGGCTGTCGACCGCTGAAGTTGCGCGCGGTCTGCTGGTCTCCGAAGACACGATGAGCAAACGGCTCACCCGCGCCAAGCAAAAGATTGCGAAGGCCGCGATCCCGTACCGAGTGCCGAAAGCCGAAGAGCTGCCCGACCGGCTGGCTGGCGTGGCGGCCACGATCTATCTCATCTTCAACGAGGGTTACGCGGCCGGTGCAGGCGAACATCTCGTGCGGCTGCCACTCACTGCCGAGGCGATCCGGCTGGCCCGCATGTTGGCCACCCTGATGCCCGACGAACCAACGGTGCTTGGCCTGCTGGCGTTGATGTTGCTGCACGATGCTCGCCGTGATGCGCGGCTCGACGACGCAGGGCGCCCGGTGTTGTTGCCTGAACAGGATCGGCGCCGCTGGGACGCCACCGCCATTCGTGAGGGCGTCGAGCTTGTGGGTGTGGCGCTGCGCCGCACGCCCGACCGGGCAAACAGCTACGTCGTGCAGGCGGCAATCGCGGCCTGCCACGGCTTGGCGCCGTCGTACGCCGCGACCGACTGGGACGCCGTCATTTCCTGGTACGACGTTTTGCTGCAATGCAATGACAACCCCGTCGTGCGGCTCAACCGAGCGGTTGCCGTTGCTGAGCGCGACGGCCCGGCGGCTGGCTTAGCACTTGCCGATGCGATCGACGGGCTCGCCGACTATCCCTGGTGGCACGCGACACGCGCCGAATTGTTGCGGCGCACCGGCAGGCAGGCCGAAGCGCGGGCCGCGTACGAGTACGCCCTCGGGTTGGGCATGAGTGAACCTCAATCGGATCATTTGCGGCGCCGCCTCGCCGAGTTGCACTGACACTTCCCGGCTCCGAACAGCGCGCGGCTTAGAGTGCGGTCATGGGTTCATCTGATGAGTCGGCGATCAGCGACGAGCGGCGGGGCGCCGTCCGAGCATTTATTGACGATCACGCTAACGAGTTCGTCGAGCAACTGTCGCAGTGGCTACGCATCCCGTCGGTCTGGACCGACCCCGAACGCGCCCACGACGTGCGGCGCTCGGCGCAATGGCTGGCCGACGCGTTGCTCACCGCCGGATTCCCGACCGTAGAGATCTGGACGGCGGGCGGCCCCGACGGCGCACCCGCGGTCTTCGCCGAGTGGCCATCCGACGACCCCGACGCCAAGACCGTCGTCGTGTACGGACACCACGACGTGCAACCCGTCGACCCGGTTGAGCTCTGGAGCTTCGCGCCCTTCGAGCCCGCCGTCGTCGACGGCCCGGACGGCGAAAAGCTCCTGGGCCGGGGCGCCTCTGACGACAAGGGCCAAGTCTTCTACCACCTGCTCGGCCTGCGGGCGAACCTCGCCGCCAGCGGGCGCACCAGCCCGCCGGTGAATCTGAAGATCCTCGTCGAAGGCGAAGAAGAGTCGGGATCGCCGAAATTTGCCGACCTGCTAAGAGAAAAGCGTGACCGGCTCGGCTGCGACGTTGTCGTGGTCAGCGACACCGGCATGTACGGCGCCGGTGCCACCACAGTCTGCGTCGGCATGCGCGGTCTCACCGACTGCCAGATCGACCTGCATGGGCCTGACGTCGATCTGCATTCAGGCTCCTTCGGTGGCGCCGTGCCCAATCCGCTGACGGCGATGGCCGCCTTGCTCGCCGGCCTGCACGACGAGCAGGGTCGCATCACGTTAAAAGGCTTCTACGACATGGTAATTCCGCTCACCGATCGTGAACGCGATCTGCTGGCGAAGCTGCCGTTCGACGAATCCGACTGGCTCGAAACCGCGAACAGCCGGGCGACCACGGGCGAAGCGGGCTACAGCACGCTCGAACGCATTTGGGCCAGACCGACGTGTGAAATTCACGGTTTCTGGGGCGGCTACACCGGGCCCGGCCACAAGACGATCGTGCCTACCGATGCGCACGCGAAGGTGTCGTTCAGGTTGGTGGCAGACCAGCAGCCGCTCGACGTCCAAGCTGCTTTTCGCACTTATGTCGAAGAAAACGTGCCCACCGGTATCACGGCCGAGGTGCGTTTCTTCGGTAACGGGGTGCGGCCTTGCCTGGTGCCGCTCGACGATCCGTACTTGCAGGCCGTCGCTCGATCGGTCGCTCGTGCGTTCGACGACGAAGTGCTGTTCACCCGCGAAGGCGGGTCGGGCCCCGAAGCCGATATCGCCGAGATTCTTCAAGCCCCGCTGGTGTTCCTCGGCGTCGGGCTGCCCACCGATCGCATTCACGCACCCGACGAACATGCGGTGATTCCGTTGCTGCTCAAGGGAGCCGAGTCGGTCGCCTACCTGTGGGACGAACTCGCGAACGCGACTTCATGAATGACTTGCGCATGAACGAACTACCCCCGATGGCTCGCGGCTTCGTCGATCGCGCCGGCCATCACCGATCTGACGACGCCTGGCTGAATTCTGCCTGGAACGACGAGGATTCTCGCGTTCTCGTCGTCAAAGACGGCCGCACTCTCGTTGCCGACGAGCATTTAGCCTGGACGACGACAGCGGCCGCCCCAGCCGGTGACCGGTTGTTCCTGGGCGTGCCGCCTGGCTCGTCCACGGCTGCGTACTTCGCTGTCATGGCTGAGCTTCCGGAGGAGGCCGCCGCACGACCCGGCTCACTGCGTGACGTCGGTGCGCAACTCGAACCCGTCGAGGCCGGGTTGCTCGCCGAGGCGGCGGCGCTCGAACAATGGCACGCGCGCCACCCGCACTGCCCGCGTTGTGGAGCCGAGACCGTGGCGGCGATGGGCGGACACCTGCGTCGCTGCATTGCCGACGGCAGCGAGCATTACCCGCGCACCGATCCGGCTGTGATCATGCTCGTCGTTGACGACGACGATCGCGCGTTGCTCGCACGTCAGCCGACCTGGCCGCCGGGCCGTAAATCCACGCTCGCCGGGTACGTCGACGCCGGTGAGACCCTCGAACAAGCCGTTGCCCGCTAGGTTTTCGAAGAGGTTGGCTTCACCGTCGACCGAATCCATTACGTCGCCAGCCAGCCGTGGCCGTTCC
>JBOGEK010000102.1:0-4979 GCA_050743645.1 Acidothermaceae bacterium | reverse complement strand
TCGACGTCGGGCACCAGCGCGATCGCGCTGCCGCCGAAGCCGCCGCCCGTCATGCGGGCACCGAGCGCGCCGGCGGCCAGCGCGGTGTCGACCGCTAGGTCGAGTTCGGCGCAGCTGACCTCGAAGTCGTCGCGCAGTGACCGATGCGACTGCGTCAGCATCGGTCCGATCTGGGCGACGTCGCCTTGGCGCATCAAAGCCACGGTCGACAGCACCCGGTCGTTTTCGGTGACGACATGCCGGGTGCGCTTGCGAAGCACCTCGTCGTCCAACTCGCGCAGTGCGTCGTCCAACTGCGAAGCGGTGATGTCACGCAAGAATGGCACGCCGAGTTGTTGCGCCGCGGTCTCGCAGGACCGCCGTCGCTCGGCATATTCGCCGCCGGCGTGGGCGTGTTGAGCTCGCGTGTTGATAACCAGCACGGCCAGTCCGGCGTCGTGCGGTGCGAATGGTTCTTGGGCGCGCACGTCGTCGCGGGTGTCGAAAAACAAGGCGTGGTCGGCTTGGCAAACACTGACAGCCATCTGGTCCATGAGTCCGCAGGGCACACCGACGAAGTTGTTCTCGGCGAGTTGAGCAACGCGGGCGAGTTCAGGCAGCGGAAGATCGATGCCGTGCAGATCGAGAACGGCCAGACCGACTGAACACTCGAGCGCTGCCGACGACGACAAACCCGAGCCGCTGGGCACACCGCCGTCGAGCACGATGTCGACTCCACCGATGTCGTAGCCCGTTTCGAGTAGGGCCCACACCATGCCGAACGCGTAGCTCGGCCACCCGTGTTCGCGACCGGGCGAGAGATCGGCGAGCGATGCCTGCGCGACCTCACCGGCGCGTTGCAAGGACCGCGCCGTGACGATGCCGTCGTCGCGGCGGGCGGCAGCCACGTAGGTGCGGCGGTCGATCGCGAACGGCAGGACGTAGCCGCCGTTGTAGTCGGTGTGTTCGCCGATCAGGTTCACCCGCCCGGGCGCCGACCATACGCCCGCCGGTTCACGGTCGAAGGCACTGCGAAAGACGTCGGCGGCGGTCACGAGCTGGGTTCTCCTCGACGGTTCTGTGCTGAATCGGTTAGCGAGCGACCGGTTCACCGAGCGGCATCGCGCAGCAGCCGGGCTGCTTCTTCAGGTTGGACGTCGTTGATAAACGCGCCCATCGCCGATTCTGAACCCGCGAGGTACTTCAGTTTTCCGGGAGCTCGCCGGATCGAGAAGATTTCGAGGTGCAGGTAGGCCAGGTCGCGATCGGTGCGGACTGGCGCCTGGTGCCAGGCCGCGATATACGGCAGCGTATCGGCGTAGACGGCTTCCATCCGGCGCAATACGTCGAGGTAGATATGGCTGAGATCGTCGCGCTCGGCGTCGGTGAGCGCTGGCAGGTCGGCCACCTGGCGGTTCGGGTACAGGTGCACCTCGAGCGGCCAGCGAGCGGCGAACGGCACCAACGCGGTCCAGTTCGCGTTCTGCGCGACGATTCGCTCGCCCGCCCGCACCTCGGCTTCGAGAATGTCGGCGAAAAGGTTGTGGCCGGTGCGCCGAGCGTGCTCGCGGGCGTTGTGCAGCATGCGATCAGTGCGTGGCGTCAGGAACGGATAACCATAGATCTGGCCGTGCGGATGGCTCAGCGTCACGCCGATCTCTTCGCCACGGTTTTCGAAACAGAAGACCTGCTCGATGCCCGGAATCGCCGACAGGGCAAGCGTTCTATCGGCCCACGCCTCGATCACGGTTCGAACCCGCAGTGGCGTCAGAGACGAGAACGCGGCGTCGTGGTCGGAGGTGAAGCAGACGACCTCGCAACGGCCGAAGCCCGGCAGGTCACGAAAGAAACCTTCGTCTGCTGAGAATTCTGCCGACACCTTCGCCGCGGTCGGGGCAGCGTCGAGGGTGCCGTCGCTTTCGATGTTGCCATCGTTCTCGGCGTCTGCCGCCGACACGGTGAACGACGGGAATCGGTTTTCGAACACTGCGACGTCGTAGTCGCGTGCCGGAATCTCCGAATAGTGGTCGTCGGTCGAGGGACACAGGGGGCACTCGTCGTCGGGCGGCAGATAGGTGCGGCTCTGGCGATGACCGGCAACAGCCACCCATTCGCCGAGCAGGCGGTCGAACCGAATGGTGGACGGCGCGGCAGGCGCGGGTAGCGTGCGCCGGTCGGCGACGTCGGCGCGTCGTCCGGCTTCGGTGCCTGGGTCATCGAAATAGAACAGCTCACGGCCATCGGCCAGCAGGCGCGACGTCTTTCGGACGCGCACCATGTCGAGTCGGTCAGTCACGGGTCTGCTCCGCCGGTGGTAGCTGGCCATGAGCAGTGCCGGCACGCGGCCGCGACGCTCGCGCGGCGGCGATGGCCTGAAGCGCCAACCCCGGCACCTGCCTTTCGAAACCCTGTCGGAAGCCTGTCGGAAGCCTGTCCGAGTCAGCCCTGCCCTGAGTGTTCGGGCTGGCGCGGGGTGACGCGAGACTCGCACAGCTCGTCTGTTGAAGTCAACAATAACGATAACCAAAGCTGTTTGGTCACGTTCGGCTATGGTAGCGGACGTCGCATCGGCGGATCACTCGTGCAGCCATCGCCCCGCTAGGGCTTGGTCGACGCCGGGCGGCCGGCTATGACGCGTTGGCCTCAGCGGAAGCGCCGGCGACGACCACCCGGTCGATGTGTTCGCCCGCGGTGGCCAGGTCTTCGGCCGAGAGCCCCGGGTCGGTCACCAGGATGTCGACTTCGTTCAGGTTGGCGAATGAGCTGAGACCAACCGTGCCCCACTTCGTGTGGTCGGCCGTCAGCACCACGGTGCGAGCGACCCTGATGAAGCTGCGGTTCGTCTCGGATTCGGCGAGGTTCGGTGCCGTCAGTCCGGCCCGCGGATCCATTCCGTGGCAGCCGAGGAAGAAGACGTCGAAGTGCAGCGAGCGGATCGCGAGATCTGCGACCGGACCGACCAGCGCGTCGGACGGCGTCCGGACGCCACCCGTCAAGATCACCGTCGGGTGACCGCTGCCTTGCTGCAACACGTCGGCCACCCGGATCGAGTTCGTGACGATCGTCAGGTCTCGAATGTGGGAGACGTAACGGGCCAGTGCCCAGGTCGTGGTGCCGGCTGACATGGCGATCGCGGTACCTGGCCGGACCAGCCCGGCGGCGGTGCGCCCGATCGCTTCCTTCTCGGTGAGCTCACGCGACGACTTCGCCTCGAAACCTGGTTCATCGAGGCTGGACGCCGACGCCAACGTCGCGCCCCCATGCACCTTCTCGATCAGCCCGTCGCGAGCGAGCACCTCGAGGTCGCGCCGGATCGTCATGTCGGACACGCCAAGCAGTTCGGTGAGTTCGCTGACCCGAACGCCGCCCGAATGCCGGACGTGCTCGAGAATCATCGACTGCCGTTGCTTTGCCAGCATGCGAGATCACTCCTTGCGAGGCGCCGTCGGGCTTTCCTTGAGCACGGTCACGCCGCCCGGCGGTACGACGACGTGGCCATCCGCAGGATCGTTAATCGCAACGCCGCCGACGAGCGCGACGCCGGCGACCACCAGATCGACCTCGCGTTCGGTGTGGTTGATGACGAACAGATAACTCGTGTTGCTGCTCGGGTCGCGCCGCCGGACCCGCTCGACCCCGGCGGGAGCGATGATAGGGCTCGACGCACCGGCCTGGTCGCAGATCTGGCTCAGAACACCGGCCAGCGTGGCGGGGTCGTGTCGGGTGCTCAGGTAATGCGCCGTGCCGCTGCCGAATCGGTTGCGGGTTCTGGCCGGCCAGCCGGCTAGTGGCCCGTCGACGTAGCGGGCAACAACGTCCGCCGCCTCGGTGTGCAGCGCTTCTGTCCAGATCGACCCCGTTCCGCCGTCCGAAAGTGCGACCGTCTCGGCCTGCCGCAACGGGAAGAACTCCTCGATTCTGAGGCCGAGCAGCTCTTTGAATGCGCCGGGATAGCCACCGAGACGGATCGCGTCGTCGACATCGACGATGCCGCTGAAAAAGCCGCAGACCAGCTGTCCTCCCGCGGAGACGTACTGGGCGAGGTTCGCGGCCGCGGCATCGCTGACCAGGTAAAGCGAAGGGACGACGACAAGCTTGTAGCGCGACAGATCCCGATCGGGCGGCACGAAGTCGACCGTCACGCCCTGTCGCCACAGCGCTTCGTACATGTCGCGCACCAACGGCAGGTACTCGACGTCGGTTGAGGGATGTGAGTCGAGTTCGACCGCCCACCACGCTGGCCAGTCGAACACGATTGCGACGTCCGACTCGACGGTGCTGCCCGCGACCTCGGCGAGGGCGCGCAGGTTTCCGCCCAGTTCGACAACCTCTCGCCAGACCTTGGTGTCAGTGCCCGCGTGCGGCAACATCCCGGAGTGGAATTTCTCGGCGCCGGATCGTGAAGCGCGCCACTGGAAGAAGCACACCGCGTCGGCGCCGCGCGCGACGTGTTGCAGGCTGTTGCGGCGCAGTTGACCAGGCTGTTTCGCCAGATTCCTCGGCTGCCAGTTGACCGCACTCGTCGAGTGCTCCATCAACGCCCACGGGCCGCCATCGGCGAGCCCGCGAACGAGATCGGCGGTCATCGACAGGTGAATGTGCCCGGTGGGGTCCTCGCCGATCAGATAGTGATCGTTGGAGACCACGTCTTCCTCGCCGGCCCAGCTGAAGTAATCGAGCTGCTTCAACATGCCCAAGAAGTTCGTGGTGACAGGGATATCTGGGGTTAGTTCACGTAAGGCGTCGCGCTCGGCGCGGAAGCAATCGAGCAGCTCGTCGGAGGAGAACCGCCACCAGTCGAGTTGCTGCGTGGGGTTGGGGTGCGCCGGCGTCGAGCGCGGTGGCAGCACCTCCTCCCAGTCGGAGTAGTGCTGGCTCCAGAACGCGGTGCCCCACGCGTCGTTGAACCGGTCGAGGCTGCCGTAGCGGGCCTGTAACCAGCGACGGAAGGCAGCCGCGCTCGCGTCGCAAAAGCATTGCGGCACGTGACAGCCGTACTC
>JBOGEK010000101.1:0-3249 GCA_050743645.1 Acidothermaceae bacterium | reverse complement strand
ACCGCAAACTGCTACGCGCCGACGACCTTGATTCGCGAGGGTCGTCATCCGCGCTCGAGCGCAGGCTGCCGTCGCGTGCTGACTCGCAGATCGAAGCGCTCAACGAGCACGATCTCGCCCCTCATGGCTATGTGACAGCGCCCGACGCCGACTCCCCGGTAGTGCCATCTCCCCATGACTGACATCCTGACCAGGCCTCGTAGCGAGGCCCGGGTCGACGTCCGGTCGCACGAAGAAAGCCCGGGTGTCGATCCGACTCCGAGGCGATCGTGGACGCCGGACGCCGCAGCGATGCTCAGCCTGCTGTGCGGCCTGCTGTTCCTGCTCCCGGCACGTTTGGTCGTGCCCGGGCTTGGCGCGGCCGGCCGGCCGGCGAACATCCTCGGAGTCGCGCTGTTCGCGCTGTGGTGTCTCGGCCGCCTTGTACCGGGGCTTACTTCCCGTCGGCCCCAACCGTTGCACTGGATTCTCGGTGCATTCGTTGGATTCATGATGCTGTCATGGTGGCTTGCATATGCCCGTGGTGTTCAACCGGCAGAGGGGCGCAGCGCAGGTAGGTACGTGATTGAACTCGTATCTCTTGTGGGTATGGCGCTCACCGCCGCCGACGGACTGTTCACCCGCCGCCGACTCGACACCGTGCTCGTGCGGCTGTGCTATTGGGCCGGCGTGATGGCCGCGTTCGGCACCTTCGAATTCTTCACCCGGATCAACGCTGCCGCATATATCAAGATTCCGGGTCTCCAGCTCAATCACGACCTGACAGGGGTCGCGCATCGCGGCGGCGGTGGCTATAACGGCAACCTTTTCGCTCGGGTGGCCGGCACCGCACTGCACTACATCGAATTCGGTGCGGTGTTGTCGATGTGCCTGCCAATCGCGCTGCATTATGCGATATACGCCAAGCCGGGCCGGCAGCGGAAGTTCCGTTGGGTTCTGTTCGGCCTGCTTTTTATGAACTTACCTTTCGCGATGTCGCGATCGGCTGTCGTCGGTCTTGCGGTCGTGGCGATCACGATGCTCACCGTGTGGGCGCGGCCCATGCTCATGCGTGTAGGGATCGGCTTCGTCCTCGCATTGGGCGCTTTTAAGGTGGCTGTGCCCGGGCTGATCGGAACGATCCGCGCCCTTTTCACCAACCTGAGCACCGATCCCAGCATCCAGGGTCGAACCTCTGACTACGCCGCGATTACACCGCTCATTCATGCGCGCCCGTGGTTCGGTCGCGGCGGTGGTACGTATATTCCCGACCTCTATCGGGTGCTCGACAACCAATATCTTTTGACGCTCCTCGAATGGGGTCTCATCGGCCTCATGATCATGATCATCGTTTTCCTGTCGCCCGTGTTCATGGGCCGTGCTGTGCGTCGCCAAGCGCCTGACGACGAAGCCCGCCATTTGGGCCAATCGTTAATGGCGGCTGCGCTGGTCGGTGTGGTGCTCTCCGGCACCTTCGACTCGCTTTCTTTCCCGACGTTCGCTTCGACGTTTTTCATCATCATCGGGGTGACGGCCGCGTTGTGGCGCCTGACGGTTGTCGAACGACAGCCGCGCTACGCGACTCACACGCCGTCCTTCGCCGTCATGCGGCAGCCGTTCGACGTCGGCCGATTGCTGCCGGAAACCGCCCGGAAGTACCCGTCGCGGCGGGTACCCGCAGCGCCGGTTGAACCGCACCGGCCTCGTGGAGAACTGAATAGGCCGGACGAGTGATAGTAGGAAAAAGAGGGTTACGCCGGCCATCGTGCCGGGGGTAAAGTATCCGGTCTCGGTGGAGATTCTGATGCGGGGGGGACTCGCGTCAGGGTCACTGCCGCCAGCGAAATGTGGGGGGCCACATGACTGAAGCACTTGACAGGCCGCGCGTCGGCGAGCCAGGCGAAGGCGACGATCCAGCCTTCGGTCTTGGGTTGACCTGGCCGTATGTCGACCGGCGCCAAACCATGGTTCGAGACCACAACGAGTCGTTCCGAGCCTGGCAACGAGCCTGGCCGGCGTGGGACCGCAAGAGCGCGCGTGGCGGAAAGTCGACCCGCTCATGGCTCAAGCGTTACATCGCCGTTCTCGTCGCGAGCGATCTCCTGAGCGCGTTCATCGCGGCGCTGGCTGCCGCCACTACTCGGCCACACCAGCAGGACGGCCTCGGCAGCGTGCTCACGCACTACGGGCTGCTGATCGTGCCGATCCCTTGGATCCTCGGCCTGTGGGCGGCCAAAGCGTACGACCCCTGCGTTTTGGGCTCCGGTTCCGACGAATTCAAACGGGTTGGCCGCACTGCGTTGTGGCTTGTCGCCGCATTGGGGCTCGTGTCCTTCTGGATCCATGCCGACATCGCGCGCGGCTACGTTCTGGTGACGGTGCCGACTGCTGCATTCCTGACGGCACTTGGTCGTCATTTCAGCCGGCGCGTTGTGCACACCTTGCGCAGCCGGGGCCGCTGCATGCAGCGCATCGTTGGTGTCGGCAGCGAAGCCCAACTCGTTCACCTCGCCAACCAGTTTCAGCACGAGCCGTGGGATGGCTTGCAGATGGTCGCTGCCTGCCTGCCTGATGGCGAACCCGCGGGGCTCTTGGCCGAGGCAGGGGTTCCGGTCCTTGGCACGCTCAAAGACGTCGTGAGCGTTGCGAGCCTCGTCGATGCCGACGCAATCGCCGCCGCAGCATGTCCCGAGATGTACGGCCCCGGCCTTCGTCGGCTTGCCTGGCACCTCGAGGGCACCCATCTCGACCTCATGATCGCGCCGGGCCTGGCTGAGGTGGCCGGTCCGCGGATCCATATGCGACCGTCCGCCGGGTTGTCGATGCTCGTGGTCGAGCAGCCCCAGCTCTCGGGGCTCGGCAGGCTCACCAAAGCCGTCGTCGACCGCGTGCTGGCAGCGGTTGCCTTGGTCGTACTGGCTCCACTGTTCGCTGTGGTGGTCGCCGCCGTGCGCTTGACCAGCGAAGGGCCCGCGCTGTTCCGCCAGACGCGAGTCGGCAAGGACGGTCGGGAGTTCACGCTCTTCAAGTTCAGATCGATGGCGGCCGGCGCCGAGCACCAAGTCGACGCACTCGTCGACCTGAACCAGAACGCCGACGGGCTGCTGTTCAAGGTCAAAGGCGATCCTCGGGTAACCCGGATCGGGGCGCTCTTGCGACGGTACTCGATCGACGAGCTACCCCAGTTGATCAATGTCGTCCGTGGTGACATGTCCCTCGTCGGGCCCCGGCCTCCTCTTCCTGGCGAAGTGGCCCGGTACGAAGATCATG
>JBOGEK010000100.1:0-9851 GCA_050743645.1 Acidothermaceae bacterium | reverse complement strand
CCGCTGAGCTAAGCGCCCGAGCCGTGCCGGTGACTCCTCGTGCTGTTCACGCGCCCGCGCCGGCTGGTCGCCGAACAAGGCGAGGCGGAGGCGGGAATCGAACCCGCGTACAGGGCTTTGCAGGCCCTTGCCTAAGCCACTCGGCCACTCCGCCGGTGGGCCGCCGGACTGAACTGCGTCGGAACCTTGGGCCCTGTGACGCCGTTCGGCGCCTCCGAGCGGACGACGGGATTCGAACCCGCGACCCTCACATTGGCAAGGTGATGCTCTACCAACTGAGCCACGTCCGCATTGCTCCCGGTCTCCCAGGCTGCTGGAGCACTCTAACCGATGCGCGATGGCGAGTGAAACTCGGCTCCGCCACGCGTGCGGCTCGCTAGCGCACCAACCGTGAGCCGCACGTACCCGCTGGTGTGGAAGAATTCGCGACGTGGTGTCGCGCTTCGATCCGGCCCCGCCTTCGCTGCCGGTCGACGACCGCTGGCCGCGGGCCGGTCACTGGCTCGCCGCCGGCCCGGGGGAGCGGCCGGTCGATCTCGCGATCTTCGGCGTCCCGGCGTTTGCCCGGGCGCTACGCCACAGTGGTGCACATGCCACGCCCACCGCCGTCCGGCGTGCGTTGCATCACTTCACCACCTGGTGCGCGTCGCGTCACGTCGACGTCGCCGAGCTGTATCCGTGGGATCTCGGTGACGTGTCAGAACCCGACGCCGACGACGGCGAGTGGCGCACCCAGTCGAGTGCCGGCACCGCCTTCTCGAAGGCCAAAGCGGTCGTCGCGCTCGGGGGAGACGGCACCATCACGTTCCCCGTGGTGTCGGCCGCGGGGCCGCTGCAAGCGGCCGGCTTGGTGATGATCGACGCCTTCTACGATGTGCGCGACGGCGTCGGGAGTTGCTCGTCGCTTCGCAGACTGATCGATGTCGGCCTTGCACCGCACCGGGTCGCCCACCTCGCTGCGGCAGACTGGGCAGTGTCGAAGTCGCACGCCGACGAGGTGGCGGCTCGCGGCGTCCATCTGCTGTCGAGGCGAGTCGTCGGCGAGCGCGGGATGGACGCCTGCATGCGCGAGGCCCTCGACGTCGCGGCGTCCGATGTTCACGTGTCCTTCGACTTCTCGGCATGCGACCGAGCAGTCGCACCGGGTGCGCTGGAGGCGATGCCCGGGGGGTTGAGCGTGGCCGATCTGCTCGCGGCCGGCTTCGCCGCCGGGCGAGATGCGCGGGTTCGCTCGATCGACATCGTCGACGTCGACGCCGGTGCTGATGCGGCCGATCTGCGAACGGTCCGGCTGGCGGCGATGCTGGTGCTCGAGTTCGCGGCGGGACTGGCCCTCCGCACGTGAAGACCGTCCAGAGCCCCGCGTTCGTGTGAACGAAGATTTCGCTTACGTCGACGGGTGTTTGGCGACCGGCCTCGCCGAAGTGAGCCACGACATCGCCGACCTCGATCGCCCCGGTTTTTGGATCGTGGTCGCCACTTTCGAAGGCGCGGTGACGTGCGCGCGGTTCTCCGACGTCCGTCCCGCACCGTTGCCAGTGGCTTCATGGAACGGCCCGCAACCGCAGTCGTGGACCACATCGCTTGACGAAAATGCTTACATTGCAGCGGTTTCAAAGGTGCGCGAGCGGATTGCGGCCGGAGACGTCTATCAGGTGAACGTGTGTCGCACGCTGTCGGCACCGACCCACGAACGCGATTTGGTCGGCCTCGCCGGCAAGCTTGCGTCCGCCCATCCAAGCCGTTACCCGGTGCTCGTCACCCTGCCATCGGTCGGGCTGCACGTTTGTTCGGCGAGTCCCGAGCTTTTCCTTCGTAGGCGTGGCGACCTGCTCGAAACCCGACCGATCAAGGGCACCGGACGCTCGGCGTCCGACCTATCTGTCAAAGACCATGCCGAGAACGTGATTATCGTCGACATGGCGCGCAACGACCTCGGACGTGTCGCGGTGACCGGCAGCGTGCAAGTCACCGCCCTTTGCGAGATTGAGCCTTACCCAGGTCTCGTCCAGCTGGTCTCGACCGTGACGGCGACGCTTCGCGTAGGCACGAGCTGGTCGGAGATCTTCGCCGCAACGTTTCCGCCGGCCTCCGTGTCAGGTGCGCCGAAGTCGAGTGCCCTTCGGGTCATCGCCGAACTCGAACCCGTGCCGCGCGGGCCTTACTGCGGCGCTGTCGGTTTCGTCGACAACGCGCGCGCCGAGGCGGCGCTCGCCGTCGGCATCAGAACCTTTTGGCTGGACGGCGAACGCTTGAGCTTCGGCACCGGCGCAGGAATCACCTGGGGATCGGAGCCGAACGATGAGTGGGACGAGACGGTCTTGAAAGCGCAGCGACTGGTCGGGATTGCTACGACAGCAGTGCGGTGAGCTCGCGGTCGAGGTCGATGAACGCCGCCTCCTGACCCGACGGCACCAGCCGCTGGGTGCGCGCCACGAAGTCGGCGACAGGCTGGCGCGGGGTTTCGAGAACGGCACGCCCGGACGGCGAACACAGTGCCACCACGACCGAGTTCCCGCGTGGCCAGACCTTCACATCACCGTCGCCGCTGGCTTGCCAGAGTCCCTGATCGAGGAGCTCTCGGGCGAACGTCCACTCGATCCGGTCGGCGGCTCCCGCGTCGAAGCTCACGCAGACGGCAAACGGATCCCGCACGTCGTAACGGAGATGGGCGCTGACCTTGATCGGGTCGGCGCCCGCGACGACGAGGGCGAACTCTAGCTCGGAGACCACGTTGTCGGTCTGCACTCCTACCACCGGTCCTCGAACTCGGTCTGGCAAATCTTCTCGCCGACCATCGGTATGCGGTTCTTGCCCTGGGCCCACGGGGGCGGGTTGTCACCTGGCTGTTCGTAGGAGTCCCCCGCGAAAACACGGTCTAACCTGCCATTCGGGTGCAGCTTTGCACGGTCTGTCGTCGGCTGTCGCCTGGCGGTGCTCACAAACAGATGGACGCCGCGGAGCCCGCTTCGGTTCGGTCCAGCCGAGTAGGGCGCCCGTCGTCCGGGCAGGATGTGTAGAGTGTCCCCGCCGCTGGGGCGTATAGCTCAGTGGGAGAGCGCTGCCTTCACACGGCAGAGGTCCGTGGTTCGAAACCACGTACGCCCACCCAGTGTTCGTGCAATCAGAGCAAGCTTCCGCGCCCGGCCGCATCGGTGAGAGCGGGCGCTGTCGGTGCCGCGGGCACCGCGTCGCCCGGGTACCGGGCGTTGACATCCAACCGTACTTCGATCTCGCGCCCGGCCTTCGGGCTGTCGGCGAATTCGTCACCGCCATGGGCATCTGCGGCTTCGCGACGGGCCGCAAACCAGGCAAGCGATGCCGGCAACACGAACGGCACGACGAGCAACTGCAACCAGTCGCGCATCGTGTTGCCTTCAAAGCCGGTCCAGGCCCAATGCCACTGATAGCCCCCGAGCACCACAATGAGAAAACCCGCGAAGACTGCTGAGAACGCCAATCGCCACCGGCCTTCGAGGCGGCGATGCGTCTCGAACCACAACGGCAGGAACGCCACCACGACTGGGAGCGCGAGCAGCTCGAGCCAGTCCCAGAAGGTATTGCCGGGAAAACCGGTCCAGCTCCAATCGAAGCCATACCCGCCGATCACCACCACGACAAAGGCACCAACGACGGCAGCCAGCACGACCCGCCACTCGACCCGCCAACGTTCACGCGTGCGGTACCACAACGGCAGCGTCGCGAGCACGATCGGCAACACCAGGATGTGCAGCATGTCCCAGAGCTGGTCATCTTTGCTGAAGCCAGTCCAGTGCCATTTGAAGAAGTAGCCGCCGACGATGACCACGGCAAACAGTGCCGCCGCGGCGGAAGGCACGACTTTCGCGGCCGGCGGCACGGTCGCCGTCGTCCGAGTGCCGGGCGTCGTTCTCGTGGACGCCGCTGCCTTCGGCGGCGCGGCTGCCCGATGATGACCGTCCATCCGACACCTCCCCGCCGAACAGTGTGGACGCTCGACGTCGTCGGGCGACAGTGGCGGCCGGGGAAGGGTTGGTCGGCGCACCCGGAACGGTCGCGGCGGCGCCTGCAAGTCTATGCGTGCCAGGTGGCAGGTGGCGCTGCGTCCGAGGGTGGAGGCGCAGCGCTCCACCAGGTCAAACTACTCCTGTAGTAGCTTGGTAGCGCTGCCGCGCTGCGGCTACCGATCGATTCGCGACGCCGTCGGGAGTGTGGTGTGTTCGTTCCGCCGCCGCCCACGGGAGCGAGCGGTGGAAGCGCGGGCGTTTCAGCGATCGGCCGGACGACGATCACGCAACGTCGTGAACACGTCGTCGAGCAGCGCACCGCCCGGTTGGCGGCCGTGCTCGACGAACCACTCGCGGCCGACAGCGCGGCGAAAGACCCAGCCGGGCAGGCGCAGCAAGATCGCGAGCGTGCGAGTGCCGACGTCGGCGACAGCCTGGCTGGAGTGCGCCGCCATCGCCGCCCGTTTCGCCGCCAGGCTGCCGCTCACATCGACCCGGTGGGTGAGCAAGGACCGCTCGGTGTAGGCGGCGCTGAACCGCTTGGGATGCCAGTCGGGTGGACCCACCCGGACGACGCGGAGCACCCGCAAGACCCGCAACAGCAAGGTGCGGTCGATCGTGGCTTCCAACACGACGGGGGTGCCGGCGAGTTGGGCTGCGCGCACGCCGACCCGGTAGACCTGCACGTGATCGGGATGCCCGTAGCCTCCGGCCGGGTCGTAGACCGTGACCACATCGGCTCGTTCTGCGCGCAGCAGGTCGGCGAGTTCTTCGGCAACCCGCTCGACCTCAATCCGGGCAAACGCTCGACCGTCGCGGCCTGCGTCGCCGTCCATGCCCGAATCGTCGTAGCCGAGCAGGTGCACCTGCGCGACCCCGAGCGCCTCGGCGGCGAGGCGCAATTCTTCGAGCCGTCGATCCGCCAGCATTCCGTTCGCGACAGCGGCGCCCGACGTGAGCCCTTCGCCACCGGCCGTGGCGACCACGAGCACAACACGATGTCCCTCTGCAGCGGCTCTGGCCAGCGTGCCACCGGTGAGCAGCGACTCGTCGTCGGGATGCGCGTGCACGGACACGAGGGTGTAGCCCATCGCCGCATCGTCTCGCACCGCCGAAAACGTCAGCGGAGTGGCGGCACCTGCAGGCAGCGCGATCGCCGTCAGGAGCGGCTGCCTTGAGAATCGCGCACGTCACCGACTGCTACCTGCCGCGCCTCGGCGGGATCGAGTTGCAGGTGCACGACCTCGCGAGCAGACAGCGCGCGATGGGGCATGAGGTCAGCGTGGTGACCTCCGTTACTTCCGATCCTGGCACCCGCGCCGTCGTCAACGGGCACGAAGACTTCGATGACGCGCGCGTCGGCAGCATTGGCTCGGGTGTGCTTGTGCACCGACCGACGGAACGCGGCGCCCGTGGCGGCCACGGTGTCATTCGCTACGCGCACTCGTGGAGCGGTCGCTCCGTCGTGCTGCGCGGGAAGTACGACGTCGTGCACGTGCACGCGTCGACATTCTCGCCGCTCGCATTCTTGACCGCGCACGCCGCAAGCCGTGCCGGCATTCCCACAGCTGTCACCCTGCACTCGCTCTGGTCGTACGCGACGCCGCTATTTCGTGGTGCGAATCGGCTCTGCAGTTGGGCGGACTGGCCGGTCGCCTGGTCGGCGGTGAGTTCAGTTGCGGCCGAGCCGCTACGACAGGTGCTGCGTGACCGCGCCGCTGTGGCCGTACTGCCGAATGGCGTCGAACCCGCACAGTGGCTGAGTGGGCCGGTAGCCAGTTCGGCAGCCGCAGTCCGGCTCGTCAGCGTGATGCGACTTGCCAGACGAAAGCGGCCGCGCGATTTGTTGGCGATACTTCGCCAGGTCGCACAGGAGGTCGGGACGTCTGTGCGGCTGTCCGCCGAAATCATTGGTGACGGACCCCAGCGGCCGTTGCTCGAGCGCTACCTGCGACGCCACGACATGAATGGCTGGGTGACTCTCGCCGGCCGCCGAAGCCGCGCGCAGATTCGACAGGCACTGGGTCAGGCCGACCTGTTCGTCACAGCTTCGACCTTGGAATCCTTCGGCATTGCGGCCTTGGAGGCACGAACTGCAGGCCTGCCGGTGGTGGCTCGCGCAGGCACCGGCGTCGAGGACTTTATCGCCCATCGCCGAGAGGGCATTCTCGTTGCATCAGACGCGGAGATGGTCGGAGCGATCGTCGAACTCGTCACCTCACCGGCGGCCCGCGCGGCGATGGCCACCCACAACAGATCGGTCGCGCCGGCGCCCACGTGGGACGACGTCTTGGCGCGCTGCGATGCGCTGTACGACGCCGCCTTGACTTCGCAAAAAGCCATTCACGCAACGGTTTGCAGACGACTGGCCGACAGCGGCGAGGCTCGGCCGATCGAATCGCACACCCGTGAGGGTGCCCGGCAATGACGCAGACGGTCGTGGTGGTCTGTGCGCTCGGCTCGGCGATGGCCGCCGCGAGTTCGACCGTGCTGCAACATCACACTGCTCGACGAGCTCCGAAAAGGACGGCGTCGGGCTTGCGACTTCTCCTGCACCTGATGGCGAGCCCGCCCTGGTTGGTTGGCCTGTTGCTCGCCGGGATCGGCCTCGCTTTGCATGCAGTCGCGTTGGCGGGTGGGCGCCTCGCCGTCGTCCAACCATTGCTGGTCTGCGGCATCTTGTTCGCGTTGCCCGCCAGCATCGTGCTCGAAGGCCGTCGCCCGTCAGGCTCGGAGGGCGGTTGGGCTGTCACATTGGTCGTTGGCCTTGCAGCGTTCTTGCTCATCGCGCATCCGAGTGGCGGAACGGTTTCGACCGACGCAGATGTATTAGCTTGGACGACGGTCGCCGGTGCGGGTGCGATGGTTACTGCTGCAGTCATCGGGTTCAGGTGGGCGCAATACCGGGCGGTTTTACTCGCGATAGCAGCAGGTCTCGGCTACGGCGTCGCTGCTGCTTTGCTCAAGCAGACGGCAGCGATTGCGGGCAGCGGTATTGGTGCCGTGCTCGTCGACTGGCCGATCTATGCGCTCGTCGGAGTCGGCGCGTGCGCAATCGCTCTCACACAGTTGGCGTATCGCGCAGGGTCGCTCGCCGAATCGCTGCCCGTGCTTACGATCACCGATCCGGCGTCGTCGATCGTCATCGGCGCGTTGGCATTCCATGAGACGCTCGCCCATTCGGCGACTGCGGTTTCGCTAGAAATAGCAGCGTTTGCAGTGATGGGACTCGCGTCGGCGCGGCTGGCCCGATGAACTCCGCTCGCACGACCGCGTCGCGAGGTAGGGCACACCCGTCGGCCGTCGCCCTGCTTCTGACGAGCGTTGTGCTTGCGGCATCGGCATGTTCGAACGCACACCATCGCGCGTCGCCCCCGCCTGTCGCTAACTCTTCCTCGAATTCACCGACGGTGTCGGTGTCGAGCGCGCCGGCGTCAGTGCCCGTGACGCCGAACGCGCCGACGTCGTTGTCCGCATCGCCGTCCTCGCCGCCGCGGCCGACGAATTCCCCAGCTCTGACAGGGGATCTGACGGCCGTAGTCGAACGCTGGACGCTTGCGAGGCCGCTGTCACGCGAGGCCGTCGTCGTCGATGGCGGCGAGTTGTTGATCGCGGGTGGGCTGACATCGCAGGGAACGACCGGGCAAGTCGTGCAAATAGACCCGGCCAGCGGCACGCAGGACGTCGTGGGCGCGTTGGCCAGACCCGCTCACGATGCGGCAGCAGCGACGTTGGCGAACGTGCATTTCGTCTTCGGCGGTGGTGCAAGTGCGACCTCCGCGGCCGCCCAGACATTCGGTATCGGGGCCGCGTCGAAGGTCGTCGGGCAACTGCCCGTGCCACGGTCGGATCTGGATTCGGCGGTCGTCGGTTCGGTGGCGTACGTTCTTGGCGGTTACGACGGGTCGGCTGTCGAACCGCAAGTTCTTGCGACCAGCGACGGCAGGCACTTCGACGACGTCGGCAGCTTGCCCGTGCCGGTGCGTTACCCGGCTGTCGCCGCGCTTGGCAACGACATCTACGTATTCGGAGGCGAACACAATGGGACGCCGACCGACGCCGTCCAGCGGTTCGACACCCGAACACGCTCCAGCGAAGTGGTGGGGCATTTGCGCGCGCCGCTCGCGCACGCAACCGGCATCGTCATCAGCGGCACGATTTACCTGCTCGGCGGTGTCGCCGGTGTTGCGGGCGGTGCGGACACTGCACCGGTTGCCGCGATTTCGCGCTTCGACCCCTCGAGCGAGGCGACGGTGGCTGCGGGACGATTGCCCTATGCGGTGTCCGACGCGGGTGCGGCTGTGATCGGGGACACCGCCTACCTCCTGGGCGGAGAAGGTCCGCAGCGGCTGGCCACCGTGATTGCGATCCACCCGTGATACTTCGGGCGCCGAACGAGGTTCGCCGCGTGACTAGGTCCAGGTCGTTGCGGCTGTGCGCTGTCGCGCTTGTGTTGGCCGCCGTCGGGTGCACATCGCGGCAAGCTCCAGTACCGCGCGCCGCTTTGTCGTCGTCCGGCATTTCGGCTCATGTTCCACCCACGGATTCGCCGCCCGCCGGGCCGCGCGGCTCGGTCGCACCGCCGACCGCCTTGTCAGCGGCTCCTTCACTTGCTTCGCCTTCGACGGGTCCGTCGCCCGCCCCTTGGGACCAGCCGCTTGCGGCAACAGCGGTCGGACATTTGCAGCCGGGTTCAGATCCGAGCGTGCTGCCCGGAGATCTGCTCATTGCCGACAAGCTGAACAACCGGCTCATCATTGTCGACCCACAAGGGCGGGTGCGCTGGCAGTTCCCGCGTCCGGGCGATCTCGCCGCGGGGCAAACCTTTCTGATCCCAGACGATGCCTTCTTCACGCCCGACGGCCGCGACATCATCGCCACCGAAGAAGACGACTTCGTCGTCCGCGTTATCGACGTTGCCAGCCACAAAATTGTCTACCAGTACGGCACTCCTGGAGTTCACGGCTCAGGGCCGAACCAGCTATGGAATCCCGACGACGCCATCATGTTGCCCGACGGGAACATCGTCATGGCCGACATCAAGAACCAGCGGATACTGCTGATCGGCGCAGGTCAACACATTCCGCTGGAGCAGTGGGGCGTGCCAGGCCACGGATATCACCAGCCGCCCCAGTTTTACGGCGCACCAAACGGCGTCTTTCCGATCGCTGACGGTCGCTTTCTCGTCACAGAGATTCGCGGCGACTGGGTCGACTCGATCGACCTCGCGGGTCACGTCTTCTGGAGTGCGCATCCCGCGGGCATCGCATACCCGTCTGACAGCAACGAGATCAGCCCAGGCCGCTATCTCACCGTCGACTACTCCAAGCCCGGACAGATCTTGATCTTCGACCAGAACGGGCAGCCGCTCTGGCGGTTCAAGCCGTCGGGTGCGCAGGCGATGAACCACCCGTCGCTTGCGTTGCCGCTACCGAATGGCGACATCGTCTGCAATGACGATGCGAATCACCGAGTCATCGTCGTCGACCCGCGTACGAACGCGATCGTGTGGCAATACGGCGTCACGCATGTCGCTGGTTCTGCCCCCGGCTACTTGGACAATCCCGACGGTGTCGACCTGGTGCCGCCGTACTCGCTCATCGACAACACCCGAGGCCAGTAGTAGCTAGCTCGGGCCCAGGCTCAGGCTCCGGCGGCGGTGACGATCGCGTCGGTGACGAAGCCGAGGATGACGCCGATCGCAAGTCCCCAGGTGAGCACGAGCTTCATGCCCTGCTTGCGTCCGACGGCCAGGAGTTCGATGACGACGTAGAGGATCGAGCCGGCGGCCAACGCCAGGAAGGCGATCGACACGGTGTCGTTGACGAACGACTGCCCGATGATGGTGCCGACGAAGGTCGGCCC
>JBOGEK010000099.1:0-4266 GCA_050743645.1 Acidothermaceae bacterium | reverse complement strand
TCGCTGCTCGGTAAGTACTTCGAAAGCGGGAAATCCCTGGTGGCGACCACCACGGCAGGGGTCGAGGTGACGGCGATCATGACGGCGGTCAACGTGGCCGCCACCTATCTAGCGTTCCGTTACATCGATCGGATCGGGCGGCGCCGGCTCGCGATGGGCGGCTACGCCGGCATGGCGGTGTTCGCGATCGTTGCAGCAATAGGTATCGGGCTTTTGTCGGGCACGCCGCGGGCCGTCGTCGGCATGATCGGGCTCAGCCTGTTCATCGCATCGTTCGCCATCGGCGTCGGCGGCACGGGCTGGCTGATCCAAGGCGAGACGTTCCCGACCGCTGTGCGTGGGCAGGCCGCTGCGATAGCAGCGTTCTTCGACTGGATCGCCAACTACGCGCTGATCGAGGCGTTCCCGGCGTGGCAGCGCGGGATCGGGCTGAGCTGGGTGCTGGTCTGTTTCGCCGGGCTCTGCGTGATCGCCATTGGGTTCGTGTTCCGCTACCTGCCCGAGACCAAGCAACTCAGCGTCGAGCAGATCACTGCCGTGTACGAACAACAGGCCGAGAGCGGTGGGTGGGCCGGTCGCGCCCACGCCACCTGAGCGTCCGGCTCCCGGACCGGGCCCACGTCGTCCAGAAGGCTTATGTCGTCCAGACTGCTTGACGTCGTCCGAGAAAAGCTGAAGGGAACTACCGATGCGAGGAGCCGTCCTCTACGCCCCGGGAGACGTGCGTTTCGAGGAGCTTGCTGATCCGCGGATCGTCGAGCCGACCGACGCGATCATCAGGATCAGTGCAACGTGCGTGTGCGGCTCGGATTTGTGGAGCTACCGCGGCATCAATGAGCTGACCGAGCCGAGGCCGTTCGGGCACGAATATTGCGGCGTGGTCGAGGAAATCGGCCGCGACGTCACCTCGATCAAACCAGGACAGTTCGTCATCGGCTCGTTCTTCGCGTCTGACAACACCTGCCTGAACTGCCGTGCCGGCTACCAAACGTCGTGTCTGCACCGCGACGCCATCGTCGGTGCCCAGGCGGAAATGCTGCGCGTCCCGCTCGCTGACGGCACCCTTGTGGCCACTCCTGAAATGCCGGACGACGGGCTCGTGCCGAGCCTGCTCACGTTGTCGGACGTCATGGGCACCGGGTGGTTCGCGGCAGTGGCCGCCGATGTGCAGCCGGGCATGACCGTCGCTGTCGTGGGCGACGGCGCGGTCGGTTTACTCGGCGTGTTGTCGGCGGCGCAGCTCGGCGCGCGACGCATCATCGCGATGAGCCGGCACGAGCAACGCCAAAAACTCGCGAGCGAATTCGGTGCCACCGACATCGTCGTCGAGCGTGCTGACGAAGGCGTCGAACGAATCAAAGACATGACGGACGGCGTGGGTGCTGACGCCGTGCTCGAGTGCGTGGGTACCGGCGAAGCGATGCAACAAGCGCTGCAATCGACCCGGCCCGGCGGCATGGTGGGGTTCGTTGGCGTGCCGCACGGGGTGAGCGTCGAAGGCCAGCAGCTGTTCCGTACGCAGGTTGGATTACGCGGCGGCCCAGCGCCCGTCCGCCGCTTTCTGCCCGACCTCATCGACTTGGTGTGCAGCGGGAAAATCAACCCTGGCAAGGTTTTCGACGTCACGCTGCCGTTGGATCAGGTCGACGAGGGCTATCGCGCCATGGATGAACGGCGTGCCATCAAGGCACTGCTGCTGCCGTAGCGCGTGGCACCAAAGGTTGTCAGGACACCGGACGTTGTCAGGCTGCGACATCGGCCCGCACCAATCGAACGTCGCCGTTACCGGTGCGGGCGCGCACGGTGACCGGATGAGTGCCGGGCGCTTGCGCCTTCTCGACGGGCAGATCGGAGCGCACCTGGCCCGAACCGCTGGTGGCACTGACCCGCGCGGAGACGCCAGCCGGTAGCCCGATGGTGATGGGCCCGGAGCCGAGTGCGACATCGACGTCGCCGTGCGCCGCACCGACCTGAGCCGAGCCGGAGCCGGCGCGTGAACGGACGTCGCCGCGGACCACGCCGACAATCAGTTCGCCCGTGCCGAACCCGCACTCCAGCTGGCCGGTGACTTCGGCCAGCCGCGTGCTCCCGCTGCCGTATCGCACGCGCAGGTCGCCCGCGACCGTGTCGAGGTTGATGCCGGTCACGCCGGCCATGATGTCTGCCCCACCGCAACGGCCGGTGACCGTGACGTCGGCGGTTGCAGTGCTGATTTTGAGTGCGGTGTCGGTGGGAACCTCGATCACCGCGTCGATGCTGTCGCGGCTCGGTCGACGCCTTCCGATCAGATCGGCCAGGCCGCGCTGATGCGGACCGGAGACGAGCAGCGTCGTCCCCTGTAGTTCGGCGGTGATCTGATCGACCACGTCGCTGCTCGGTTCGCGCGGAGTGAGCCGGACGACGGCCTCGGCCAATCCGTCGCGGGCGTTGACGGTGATGCTGCCGTAGCTCAGCCGGATCACCAGGTTGATCGGTGTGGAGAGCGGAAAGGTGCTGACGTTGGCTGCCATGCGAGGCGTCTCCTTGTGAGGTCGGTGCGGGGGCCGGGATCGGTGACCGCTGGTCAGCCGTTGATCCAGCCCGTCAGATGGTGAGTAGCGCCTGGCGCCGCTGCGAAGCGGCCCTGATTTTGTGACCCGGCGCCGGCCAGGACCGCTGCAGCTGCGCGCAGCAGCCAGGTGTTCACCGAGACCGCGTGGCCGCGGGCGGCGGTTTCGATCTGGGCCTTGAGCGCTTCGGACAGTCGCAGCGAGAGTCGGGCGACGTTGTCGGCGTCGTCGGGCGCTGCGGGTTCGGGAGCCGGCTCGGCCGGGGCAGAGGCGCGCACATCGACACGCAGGTCGTCGCCGTCGACGCTCACCGCGACCACGGGCGCGCCCGGATAGTCGAGCAGCGCCGCGGTGATCTCGTCGGCGGCCGCCGAGACTGCGGCAAGGATCGCCAACCGGACGGCCGGCTCCGCGACGGCGGCAAGGGCATTCGCAGTGGCGCGGGTCGTGTCGTCGCCGAGCGCGGCTGCCTGGGTGAGCTGGGATTGCACCTGGACGACGTGGGTCTGTAGTTGCATGACAGCACTATGACATCACGACGATGCCACTGCAACAGCGTTCTGCTGTCTTTGCGGGATGGGCTCTTCGCTACGGACCTAGACGGTCGTTGACAGTTGTTGCAACCGAGGTCGAGTCTCGCGCGTGTGGAGGCGTGAGAGAGGCAGGACATGACGGCGCCTAGCCGGGCACCGTGGGCACCGGGCGGCGCGACGATGATTGCCGGCGCGGAAGGCGGGTGTGGGTCCGACGTTGAGCGGTGACTCACGGCTGGACTTCGCCAGCTTCTACGCGGCAGAACTCGCACGGGTCGTCGCCCAGGTGTACGCGCTGACCGGCGATCTCGGCGAGTCCGAAGAGGCTGCGCAGGAAGCGTTCCTGCGTGCGTGGTCTAGGTGGCAGAGGTTGTCGCAGTACGACGACCCGCGGGCGTGGGTGCAAACAGTCGCGCATCGGCTCGCGATCAGCCGCTGGCGGCGCAGCCAAGTAGCGCGCGCATTCCTCTCGCACCGGCGCCCACGCGAAGTCGTGGATGCGCCGGGACCGCAGTCAGTTGCGCTGGTGCGGGCCCTGCGCCAGCTACCGCCGAATCAGCAGCGGGTGCTGGTCTTGCATCACATGGCTGACCGATCGGTCGCCGAGATCGCAGCGATCGAAGGCGAAGCCGAAGGCACAGTGAAGGCGCGTCTGTCGCGTGGCCGAGCAGCGCTTGCCGTGTTGTTGGCGGACGACGAAACGCGCGCCGCCAACCCGCCCGGAAACCAGCCGGTGCCGTCACTGAAGCAGCCAGAGTCGCAAAACGCGGTCCCGCCGTCGGAAGGGGGTCGAGCGCATGAGTGATGACGTCGACGACGCCTTTCACCAGCTGCGTAACGAAATCTCCCGCGCACTACGTGCGCCCAGTGCAGCCGACATCGTGCGGCTTGCCCGGCGTAGGCGGTGGCAGCGCGCGTTCGTTGCCGGTTCTGCAGCAATCGTCGTGGCGGGTATCGGGGTTGGCATCTCGTTCGGACTGCAATCGCCCGCGAACCATTCAGACGTCGTGCCGATCAAACCGGCACCTTCGGGTCTGGTTTCGGCGACGCCCTCAAACTCCGCGGCATTGTCGAGTTCTCCAGCGTCGTCGGCCTTTTCGTCGCCCGGCGTAGCGAGCCCCACAGCCGCGCAAACGCCGCCGGCGCAACCGAATGTGACGACGATCGACCTGCCGACCCACAAC
>JBOGEK010000098.1:0-2109 GCA_050743645.1 Acidothermaceae bacterium | reverse complement strand
GGATGCCGTCGCGGATCTCGATGACTCGCCGATACAGCCGAAACTCTGCATTACGCGCGCGCTGTTTCAACGCAATGTCCGGCACGGCGTCCCGCAATGCCGACCACAGCTGCCGAAGCTCACGGTTGGCACGATAAGCACGAACGAGCGCGTACGGGTCTGCTGCCAGCTTTCTGCTCCACGCCGGCAGGACGGCGCCGAGTGCAACCAAACTCATCGACGTCACGCACAGGCCGTGCGCGATAGCGTCCAGCAGCTGCGGTGGGTTGCTGGCGTCGAGTCGAAAACCCACGTACACCAGGGGACTAGTGAATGCGGCCATGCCAACACCGCACCCGACCGCGACGGCTGTCAGGCCGATCCCGATCCACTCTTTCGGCGCGAGCCGTGCACATCGCCACGCGAGACGACCGATATCCGCTAACTGAAAGAGCAAGCAACCTGTCAGCACGAGCCAATAACAGTTGTTTGCCCACTGGCCGGTAGCAAGGGTGATGAAGTTGGTCGTCTCAGTCGGCCGCGGGGCGGACGTGAAGAAGACCGCCAGGCCGACGACCGCAGTTGCCGCGACCGCGCCGCGCCACCAGATACGTCGAGGGCTCGCGGGGCCGCTGAGGTGCAGCAGTAACCGCTGCCCGTTCCATCCGGCCACGAGCACGAAGGAATGCCCCACCAACTCAGATAGGTTCGTGACCCGCAGCCGTGCATCGAAAAAGGCATACAGGGACGGCGTAAAGAGCAGCGACGACGCAGCTAGACACGCCAGAGCGAGGACGACGGCGTGCGTCGCAGGATCGTGTCGCTCGCGACGCAGGCCGAACGCCTTGTACGCCGATCCGGCGCCCGTAATGCCCGCGGCCGCAACCATGACGGCATCCACGGGGATCGCGCTCATCGACGATGCCCGCTCGCAGTGACGTGGCCGAGCGTGGTGTGCAGCCGGTCAAGAATCGGAGACGATGGCACGCCCTCACCGGCAGCCTTGGTTCGCGATCTGGCAGCACCGGCTATCAGCGTCGCGAGGAATTCGGCTTCCTGCTCATGCTCGGTGGTGTAGCTCGTGCGAGCGAGCACCAACGCAAGCGTTCGCTGGTCAATGGATGGCATCAACCTCGCGGCCATGTCGTAGAGACCCGAGTCGGTCGCATGGTTCAGCAGCATGTGCGAGATCTCATGGAGCACGATGTGGTCGCGATGCAGCCGACTGGTACGGGCGTCGTAGAAGATATGGTCGCCGTCGCCAAGCGACAGATACACACCACAAGGCAATTTGCCGGTGGCGCTCACGTTGAAAGAATGCAGGTGAAGCGGCCGGCCGCGTCGCGCGGCGAGGCTGTCACAAAAAACGCTGAGGTCAAAGGGATCCGGCACCTCGACGTCCTGCAGCGCGGCTTTACAGCGTCGACGCACGGATGACGGTTTCATGAAGCTCTCCCCGAAAGCTTGTTAGTCGGACGGTGACTAGTTCGCGTCCTGCGCCGGTGGCAAGCCTTCGGCGCGTCGGACGTGGTCGAGCATCGTGACGATGGCCTTCAAGCCGTCGGACGAGACACCGGACGCACGCAACGCGATGGCCTGCACGTCGGAATCCCGGAGCGCGGCGAGCAACTCCAACTGCGACTCGATCTCCGCAGCTTCTGCGTCGTCCAAGAAGTACGAAGTGGGCACTCCGAAGAAGCGGGCCAACGCTTCGAGGTGGTTCAGTGTCGGGTTGACGCGAAGGCCTTTGCGCAGCTGCCAAATGTAGGTCGCACTGATCGTCGGACCACCGGCCGCTTCGATCGCCGTCGCGACTTCTTGGTTGCTGTATTCGCCGCGCCCTGCCGGTTTCACCGATGCGAACAGATGCTGCAACTTCTCGGTGAGCGAGCGCGGCTTTGGAGGCTCGGCCTTCATCGCGCTCCTCTCCCGACGGACTGGTCTGAACTGATGTGAACGATACGGCAGACGAGGCTTCCGTTCCAGTTGACAGCTTGCATCCTTTCTGGCGTATGGTGACGCGCGTTGGCATGAACTGAGATAAACAACCGTCGATGCGCACAGGGGACGCTTCGAGACTCGACGGTTCAGCCAACGCCAGGCGGCTCGTCATCAGTGAAGCCGCAACAG
>JBOGEK010000097.1:0-1960 GCA_050743645.1 Acidothermaceae bacterium | reverse complement strand
TGGTGAGCCTGCGTGATCGCCAGTTCGAGCTGACCAGCGACGCCGGCGTGTTTTCGGCCGAACATCTCGACAGCGGCACCAAGATTCTCCTCGACGAGGCGCCGCCTCCCGCGCCGTCTGGCACCGTGCTCGACGTCGGCTGCGGCTACGGGCCGATCGCGATCACCTGCGCGCTGCGGTCACCGGCCGCGCGGGTATTCGCGGTAGACGTGAATGAACGCGCCCGCGAACTTACCCGCGCCAACGCCGCAGCGCTCGGCTTAAACAACATCGAGGTGCATGCACCTGACGACGTGCCGCCCGAGGTGCGGCTCGACGCCATCTATTCGAACCCGCCGATCCGCATCGGAAAGGCTGCCCTGCATGACCTTTTGACGCGTTGGCTCGGCCGGCTCGATGACGACGGGCGCGCCTTCCTCGTCGTCCAGCGTCATTTGGGGTCGGATTCGCTCGCAGATTGGCTGAACCAGCAAGGATTTCCGACCAAACGCATCGGGTCGAAGGCGAGCTTTCGACTGCTGCAGGTGCAGGCAAGGACGTCGGCGTGACGCAACTTCGGCCGACCGACTTGAAGCGCTTGCACCGCATGTGGCGGCGGCGCAAGACGGGCCGTCTCGCGCTGATCCTCGAAGGATTGCAAGGCCCCTACAACGTCGGGTCGATCGTGCGCACAGCTGCGGGCTTCGCGCTCGACGAGCTTTTCGTAGTGGAGGGCACCATCTCGCCGACGAACCCCAAGGCCCAAAAGACGGCCATGGGCACCGAACGCTACCTCGACATTCACTACGCTGCAACGGTTTCTGAGGCGGTCGCCGCCGCCAAGGCCGCCGACTACGCGGTGCTCGGCCTCGAGCTCACCGACGACGCTCAACCGATCCACGAAGCAGACCTGACCCGCGATGTTTGCCTCGTGCTCGGCAACGAGAACCGCGGTATCACTGCCGCCACGCTCAACTCCTGCGACGGTGTGGTGTACATACCGCAGCTCGGAAACGTCGGCTCGTTCAACGTCGCCGTCGCTGCTTCGATCGCCTGCTATGAGGTGCGCCGGCAGAGCTGGCAGGGCTGGCAGGGTTCCGACCAGACCCCTGACGACGGCGATATGCCGGACGACGAGGAATAGCAGGTATTGCCTCGTCTCCCCAGCTGCCCGCACCGGCGAGCGAATCGCGAAAGATCTTGGGGTTGATTGCGCGGCTGAGTGCGTCGTCGAGAATACGCATCAGGTTGTAGCCGGGCCGGCCGGCAGGTTCGGCGGGATCGTCGCGATGCTGCGGATCGGGCCCGAGTGCACGGTCGACGATGACGTTGGCCAGCGCGCCGTCACCGTTGAAGTAGGCCAGCCAGCCGAGCACGGTCAACGGTGCAATGTCGTAGGGCGGCACCGCGAGAGTGACGAGTTCGGCGAACAACGCACGTGTCGCATCGGCCCAGTCACCGCCGTGCCAGGTGAGCATGGCGTCGCGAACGGAGAGGTCGTCGAGCCCGACGATCAGTAGCGCCGCTTCGTCGACGGCGAGCGCCACGCCGCTGCCTTCGACGCGCGCTTCCACCAGCCGACTCAGCAACTGGAAGAACTCCGCGCAAACGGCGAGCCGATCCCCCGCAGCGACCCGAGCCTCACGCGCTGCGCGAGCGACCGGCAACGCGTCGGCCATCGCATCGGCGACCGGGCCGTCGACGACGTCGATCGAACGCGCGAGCTCTTCGCGGGAGCGGTACAACGCCACCCCATGGAGAGCTGATGTGGCGGCGATCACCGAGGTGCCCTCATGCGCGATCGGTCGCCCATCGGGTGGGCAACAATCGCGACCGCTGCACCGCAGCGACCACCAACGATCCTCCGTCACGCATAAGACCTCGACGACCTCGATGCCAGCAGCGCTCAACGCTGCATCGAGCGCGTCGGCGATGGGCCGCACGCTCGGGTGCTCGGGCCCATCGCTGGGCGGATAGAAGA
>JBOGEK010000096.1:0-5572 GCA_050743645.1 Acidothermaceae bacterium | reverse complement strand
CACGCAGTCTTCGGGTCGGCGATGGAACCCGTCGCCAAGAAAGAGTTTCCGCTTCCCGACGTCGTCGCCACGTCGGCCGAGGTCCGCGTGCTGATCGACGAAGGCACAATCCACCTGGCCCAGCGCGGCAGCCGCCTTTCGTGGGAGCTCACGATCTGGTGCTGCACTTTCGAAGGTTCGCGCTAACCACTATGCGCACTCGCACTCTTGGCTCCGGGCCGACCGGTTCTGCAGCACTCGACGTTTCCGCGATCGGGCTCGGCTGCATGGGCATGAGCGAGTTCTACGGCGCGCACGACGATGAACAATCGATTGCGGTCATCCGTCGAGCGCTCGATCTCGGTTGCCGGTTCCTCGACACCGCCGACATGTACGGCCCGTTCACCAACGAGCAGCTGGTCGGTCGCGCTATTGCCGCGCGTCGCGACGACGTCGTCCTCGCTACCAAATTCGGCAACGAGCGGCGACCCGACGGTAGCCGGCTGGGCATCAACGGCAAGCCGGAGTACGTGCATCGCGCCTGCGACGCCTCGTTGCAGCGGCTAGGGGTCGATTACATCGACCTGTATTACCAGCACCGCGTCGACACCACCGTGCCGATCGAAGACACCGTCGGCGCGATGAAAGAACTGGTCGACGCCGGAAAGGTGCGGTGCCTGGGTCTGTCGGAGGCTGCGCCCGCGACGATTCGTCGCGCGCATGCCGTGCACCCGATCACCGCGTTGCAGACCGAATACAGCTTGTGGAGCAGGGATCCCGAAGACGACATCTTGCCGACGGTGCGCGAACTCGGTATCGGATTCGTCGCCTACAGCCCGCTCGGCCGCGGTTTCCTCACCGGGCAGATCACCTCACCCGACGACTTCCCGCCCGACGATTTTCGGCGCAATAACCCGCGGTTTCAAGGCGAGAACTTCACCCGCAACCTCGAACTCGTCGAGCGCGTTCGCGAGATCGCCGAGTCGAAAGGCTGCACTCCTGGCCAGCTCGCGCTCGCGTGGGTACTCGCGCAAGGTGACGACATCGTGGCCATCCCCGGCACCAAGAAAGTCAACTATCTCGAAGAAAACGTGGCCGCAGACGACGTCCGACTAAGCGCCGACGACCTGGCGCGCATCGACGCTGCCGCACCGAAGGGCGCCACCGCGGGCGACCGTTACGCCGACATGGGCCCAGTTCACCGCTGATCTGCGAGTGGCGCGGCGACCCGCACCCCCTGCGGGCAGGCAAAGGGAGAGCGGGCGCCGCTGCCCGAGTCGTCAGCCGTGGGGACACCTGATGACCCGTCGGCAGACCTATCGGCGCACGACGTGCTGCGGCATAGGAAAATCTCCGCGCGGCGTAAGGAAATTTACCCACGCTGGCGCCGCCTGATGATCCCTGCTCGGCAACCGTCGACCCTGATACCGTCGTCCGTCGTGGACGACGATCGCAGGTACTGGAATCCCGGCGCATTATTCGCCGAGCGGGCAGTTGCGTACTGGCGGAGGCCGCGGAAGTCGCCACTCATGGCAGCAGCGGCGTTGACCCTGGCAGGCGGCGGCATCCTGATCGTTGTAGCTCTTGCGATCTACAGCCGGGTGTAATCCGACCAGAACGCCGTGCCTCGACTCCCCGACTACGCGCGGAGTTGCTCTTCGAGTTCGTCGAAGTCTCCGGGGCCGGCGTCGGGGTACGACAGCGCGGTGGCAAAGCCGGTGACGATGAACAAGAGCAGCGTGATCACATGCACCGACGTGCACCACAAGCAGATGTTCTTGATGATGACGGCCTCGGCGTAGACGAGGTAGAACACGAAGATGATGCCGGAGGCGCAGAACAACAGCCGGCCGTATCGGACGCGCGGATCGGCCGAGCGCCATGCCGCCGGCAACTGCCAGGGCACCATCGCGATGAAATAGGCGAGGCCGAGTACCGCCACCGGTATGCCGAACAGCTTCGATTGCGCGCTGCTCGTGACTTTCTCGCAGTTGATGACGCCCTTGTTGGGGCAGCTCAAGGCGACGTGGGTGTCGTAGTGCGCGATCGTCAGATAGATCGCGACACCGATGCCCGCGAGTGTGAGCAGCAATGCGATCGGCGCGGCCCAACGTGGCGCGTGCATCACCGCGACCTGTCGGCGAGCCTTACTTGCTGGAGCCATTGATCGCCGAGTCGGCTGCCTTCACACCGGCCGCGGTGCAGACGTTCGATGGCTGGCCGCCGTCGATCTCGCAGATGATCGCCGTGAACACGTCGGCACTGGCTTGAATGGTCTTGCCCTGCTTCGTCGTTCCGGTGATCGCCTTCGCGACAGAATCAGGTGTCATGCCGGCCAGCAGCTTGGGATCGTAGCTGGTGCCCTTCTGCATCCACTTGCCACCGAAATCGATGAACGGGTAGCCTCCGCCGCCAAGACTGCTGAACAAGGAATTCTGCTCAGACGTCAGCTTCTCGAGCGGCTGCTGAGCGCCGTCCTCCTGTTCCTTGCTCACGAAATCGATGTACTGGCTGGTGTAGCTCGATTGATAGAACGACAGGGTCGGTGTGTGCGGGCCGGCATTGTCGTTGTCGGCGGAATACGTCGTCTTGAGGTTGCTGAAAGTGCCGAACCGGCTGAGCGCCACGGTCAAGGGCCAGCGGGTAGCGGCGCAGTACGGGCAGTACTCGGCGCCGACGTAAAGCACCTCAGCCTTGCCGTTACTTCCCTTCAGCGCAGTGCTGCTGATCGACGTCGGCGGGCCGGCGATCGTGCTGAAATCGGGAGTGGTGCTCGACGTCAGGGTGCTGGTAGCAGCGCTGCTGATCGCATCGGTGACGGACGACGGCGCCGCGACGACGGCGTTGCCGCTACCTGTGCTGGACTTCTTGCTCGACACGCCGACCACGACGATGATCGCCACGACCACCAGCACGGCGACCGTGGCGCTGCTCGCGATCAGCACGTTGCGGCGGCGTTCCGACCGCTGTTGGGCCGCCCGCTGCGCGGCGATGCGTTCGCTGGCCGCCTTCTTGGCCGCGTACTTGTTCGAGGTCCGGTCCTTCTGCCGGATCTCGTCGCGTCCGTCGGCCACGCCGCACCTCTCGTTTCGTGGGTCTGTCGCTGACCGCTATCGCGCGGCGGCTCCCGGGAAGCCTAATCGCTGCCCTTCCAAAGTAGTGCGTTGACCGGCCGTTCTCCCTACGAGCACAGGAGCCGACGAGCAGAGCCAGCAGCAAGCCGAGCAAGCCGGTCACGGGGTGCTAACGCGCAACCGCGCCCAGCGGTTCACGCAGGCGGGCACACCGGCGGCGATTCACAGCGCGCTCCCAGACGACGGTCAGTCGACGGCTGGCAGAGTTGCCGCTCGGGTTGCCGCTCGGGTCGCCGGTCGGGTCGCCGGTCGGGTCTCGGGGAATTCGAAAAGGCCCCGGCCGTCAAAGACGACCGGAGCCTCGTCGGAACTTCGTCAGTAATGCCTTAAAACCGCATTCTCATTCACCGTCTCGCTGAGCCGGAATCCCCCCGAGAAGGGCACGCACTTCGGTCTCGCGATAACGGCGATGACCGCCGAGTGTGCGAATCGACGTGAGCTTGCCGGCTTTCGCCCAACGAGTGACCGTCTTGGGGTCGACACGGAACATGGTCGCGACCTCTGCCGGTGTGAGCAGCGGTTCCGCCTCAGGCGTACGCGTGCTTGCCACGGAACTCCTCCTCATTCGGACCGACATCGGTTGCCGGCCCCCCACAAAGGACCGGCAAAAAGCCAGTCCAGAAGAAAAAGGACCGACGGCTTGGCGATCCTCGGACCCAACCCTGCGCGACAGTCACGTGGAGTTGAGTCGTGAGCCGACGCTTCAGCTCACGGTTAAATACTGCCGTTTTCCCAGGATGTCCGAAATGGTCCGACCGGATCATCCTGCGATCTTCGCGGACTAGTCCCGGTTCGGCCGTTTAGCCCCGCTCGTCACGGCATGCGGTGGAAAGATCACTCAGCGCTGTCAAAGTAGCGAAAAAATCATTGTGCACCTCGGGAATCCCGGAAATCTCCGGTCACCCATTACGGCCACCGCTTTCCGCCACGAAGCTCACGATGCACGTCCCATCAACCTGACGGCCGCCCACCTGCGTTGCACCTCCGCCAACTGCTCAAGCCCAAGCGAAACGAGGTCGTCGTCGTCCGACCTGAGGTTCGCGATCGCCGTCGCAACTGCTCCGACGCACCGCCCGGCATGGTCGGGTTCGGCGGATCCGTCTGCGCGCTCTGCCAGGGCGGCAAGGCCTCCGTAGTCGAGTTCGACGACCGATTTGGCGTGAAACTCCTCAAGCCACCGACCGAACTCTTCGAGGTCGGATGTCGGCATCAGGTCGGTAGTCACCCGCCGGGCCGCCGCCAGCGCCCGCGCGATGCAACGTCGCGCGTCAGCCATCGGCGCGAGGTAGCGCACCGGTTCGTACATCTCGCCGGACGCCGGGCCGCCCTGACCACCCGGCTCGCCCGTTGCCTCTTGCGGACCCGCCGCCTCTGCGCCGCCTGTGGCAACCTCGGCATCCCCGGCAACCTCGGCATCCCCGGCATCCCCGGCTGCCGCCGTACCGACCTGCTGCTCGACCCCAAACGCGGCGAACCAACACAGCGGGATGTACCAGTTGCTGCTGCGGACGTGCGGCGAGATCCGGTCGGCCTCCTGCTCGCCGTGCCTGAGCCGACCGGGAGGCCGCCCGCCCGGCTCGGCCCGTTGCGCCAGCCTGCTCATCGCTTCGGCAATGACGGTTGGCGGGAAGAACGCTGACAGCAACTCCGGAGGCAGCACTCGCCGGAGCTTCTCGACGGCAACCAGTGCCCGCGACGCAAGGTCGGCTGGGCAGACCCGCACGATTCCATCGGCCGCAACCGGGCTCAGCAGCTCGCCTGCGAGCTGCTCGCCGTCCGGCCCGATCACGTCGAGATCGCTGACGAGTCGAGGTGGCAGCGCACTCGCGGCGCGCAGTGCCGCAGCGCGCTCACGAGCGGCGAGGTCGAGTCGCTGCCTCGTGCGCTGGGCACCGTCGCGCGGATCGTCGCGCGCGTCGCCGGACATTTGATCGGACGTCGCAAGCGCACGCCAGCGCGCCCGGTGCGCCATCGGCACGTTCCTCAGCGCATCGAGCGGCTCGTAGATGCGAAGGAACGCCGCCATCGAGACCCGACCGGCGGGCGTTCGCGGGCATGCGGCCACCATCGCATCGTCGCACGATTTGCCCGCGGCCGTGTTTGGTGCGTTCAGGTATAGCCGGACAGATGCAAGGAGTCGGATGCCGAGCGGCGCCGAGAACAGGTAGCCTGTGAGTGCACAGCCACGGCAACGGCCCGGCTGTGCCGGTGTGTGTCACGGCCTGGTTGTCGACGGCACCGGTTCGTGCAGAAAAGTGTCGTCCGATGCGGGGCAGCGTCCCCGACGAGGGGGTCGAGCCATGGGGCGCGGCCGGGCTAAGGCCAAGCAGGCGAAGGTCGCCCGCCAGCTGAAGTATTCAGGCGCGGGCACCGATCTTGATGCCTTGCGCAAGGAGCTGCTCAGCGGTGCACCGTCGTCCATCGAGGGTACCGGTTCGTCGGCAGCCGATGACGACGAC
>JBOGEK010000095.1:0-2199 GCA_050743645.1 Acidothermaceae bacterium | reverse complement strand
GACGCGCTGGATCGCAACCCGACGCGAGATGCCGGAAGCCTGTCGACCAAGCCAGCGAAGATGCCGCGGGCACTTTCGGTGGCGGAAGCGCGCCAACTTCTTGCGCTCCTCACCTACGATGACCAGGCGTTGAGCCGCGACGTGCCCGACTTTGTATGGTTCATGATCGCCACCGGTCTTCGGATCGGCGAGGCGGCCGCGGTCACCTGGGATTCGGTCGACCTGGAGCTTGGAACCGTCGAGGTTCGTGGAACCGTCGTCCGGCTTCGCGGCCAGGGGTTGTCGATCAAATCGTCTCCGAAGAGCAAGGCCGGCTTCCGGACATTGATCCTGCCGCCCTGGTGCTGCAACCTCCTGCGACGGAGGAAACACGCAAGCGCTCACCAACCGAGTGACACCGTCTTTGCGGCTCCGCGTGGTGGGCTGCGTGATCCAAGCAATACCCAGGCCGACCTTCGGCCGGCTCTGGACGCGGCAGGCTTCGATTGGGTGACCTCACATGTGTTCCGGAAGACGGTCGCTACCTTGATGGACCACGCCGGTTTGACTGCCCGCGCAGCCGCGGATCAGCTCGGTCATGCGGCACCCTCAATGACCCAGGACGTGTACTTCGGTCGCCGCGCCGCGATTACCGGCGCCGCCGATGCGCTTCAGGTGCTCGGCCACCTTTGATGTGAAAGACGCCATCGTCAAGACGGTGGCCGGATATTCATCAATAAACAGCGACGGCAACGCGCTGCTATCGCCTTTTTCCGTTGGTGTGGGTACGCGCTCGACGTGGCTGTCCCGCCCGACTCGGCCAATAGGGCGGAGGCTCTACCGCAGGATCGATAATTGTGTGGCGCCTGCCGGGCGAGATGCTTTGTATGAGCACCAAGCGTTGCCCAGTGGCGCCGTCGAGATCGTTCATCACGGGCCGGATCGCCGCCATCACGGCGCCCATCGCATTTGAAAGCCCATCGAGCCCGGGCCGAATTCGGTAGCGGACGTGATGCATATGCGAGTCGCGGATAGCGCGACATTCGGTGGGATTATCAAGCTGTCCGCTGTCGTTCGTCAGAAGCACATCGTAGCCACGCGCCGCGGCCTCGGGCAGTAGGAAACGATCCTTCTTACCCTTCCAACCGATGCCTTCGACGTGGTCGACATCGTGGCCGGGTAACAATCGTCGGAGCGGTTCGCGAAGCTGGAGTGGCACGTCTTCATCCAGCAGCAGTTTCACCTTGGCGCCTTGTCAGGCTGCCGCGACTGTGTCCTGGTCGACTTGGCGGACGTATCGCGCAAAGGCAACGGCTCCTTGTGCGCCATCAGGTCCAACTGATGGGTAGAAGCCAGCGACGTCAGCCGGTGCGAGCCCGTCTTCTAGCAACCCCGCAACCAGGTCGTATGGCACGCGAGTGCCGGCGACGACGGGATATCCGCCACGGACTTCTGGATCGACCTGAACGCCGGGCATCGGCTCGTAGAGAGGCACAACCTGTCGCCCCTTCGACGTCCGGAAGGCCGCAAGGATGTCGACCATCTGAGCGATGACTTGCTGCCCTGGTGCGCCGGTAAGCGCGACGGCCTCCGCGTCGGAGATCCGCCACACGACGTCGCGGCCGACCGCGAGAAGCTTGTACTGCGACAGGTGCTCGACGCCGCCGAGAACGCGCAGCGCCTTGACCGCCTTGCGAATGCGCTGGAGCGGAATATTTTGAGCTCGCAGGAAGCCGAAGGTGCGAAGCGCCACCACGTCGGGGAACGAATACGAGACCTTCGAACGCGGTTTGTACAGTTCCGGCGCCAGGAGCGGTTCGTCGGACCTTGCCGAGCGCCAGTAGGAGAGCTGACGCGAGGTCGTCCCGCTCAGTGCCGCCGCGACCTCAGGTCGGTAGGTCATCTCATCGCTCCTTTCGCGCTCAAACAGACGATAGGCCACGCAGGCGACGGCCACGGGTTGGACTTGCCAGCCTAGTCGCTCCGGCACGTTGTTCTCTTGCGCGCGGACCCGTCGGCCGCCAACGTCCCCGGCTCATGAGGCGCGTCAGTTAGCACCGGCGCGCTGTGGCCGAGTCGAGTATCGCTCGCTGCTGGGCCGGGGCTCGATCCGGCCGGCTTGGATGAACTCGTCGACGTCCGCGGTGTTGAAGCGGATGTGCCGGCCGACCTTCGTGAAGGCGATGCGCCGTTCGGTGATGAGTCGTCGCACGAAGCGCG
>JBOGEK010000094.1:0-2544 GCA_050743645.1 Acidothermaceae bacterium | reverse complement strand
GTCCGATGGCCGCTCGCCGCCGGCGATCGCGGCCGGGTAGCCCGCGAGCGTCCAGTAGTTGCCGCCGTTCCAGCCCGAGTCGTAGGTCTTGGTACCCATCCAGCCGAGCCAACTGCCGATCGGGTCGTAGAGACGCAGGACGGAGTAGTCGTTGCCTGCGACCGTGTCGTCGGTGTTCCAACCGCGATAGTCAGATGCGAAGGACACCGCACCGCTACCGGCGATCGGCGAACCGTTCCAATACGACGGAACGAATTTCATCGCCCAGCTTCCCGACCCCCATGGACACACGTGGCCTGCGGTCAGCACATGACGTGGACCGACGAGGACGCCGGACCCCCACCAGTCCCATCCGCCGCCACCCGCCCAGTTGGTCCAGGTGAAGATGCGTCCGATACAGCGCCACGGATACGTGCTCGGGTAGTAGACCGTGCGGTCGTCAGATCCGTACACGCCGTAATACGGCTCGAGTTGCACGCCCTTTTGCCGGCGCATCGGCGGGTGCCGGAACGACTCACTCGCCGCGAACGGCTGAAACGCCTGGTCGCTCCAGTCAGGACGCATCGGCTCGGTGTGCGACGGTCCCGCAACCTTCGCGTCACGTGTCAACCGCTCGCCTGTGCGTCCAGCACGGCCGACCTGCGCGCCCGGCGGCACTGCGAATTCCCACGTCTGTTTGGCCGATTCAGCTTGGCTGAACCGCGGCGTCTTGTCGACTCCGTCGATATGCAGTCGCTGCGTGCTCAGTGCTTCGGCCACATGGGCCGGCATCTCGGCGGTTCTCGGAACCATGCCGATCTGTGCCATCTCATCCACGGTGTACGGACGATCGGCTGCCTTCTTCTTCTTGGCGGTGGCCATCTGACCCTCCCGGCTCGCGAACTGTTAGGCCGGCGGACTAGCTCCGCGGACCCTTACAGCTAAAGAGCAGCCGGCGCGCGGCAAAATACGGTCCCGACGTAAACGGCGAGTGATCGTTGTGGCTAGCGACGCTCGGCGACGTAGAGCAATGCCAGCGAAGTGCGTCGCACCGTACGCTCCGGCCGCGCTTCGATCCGATCGTCGATGCAGGTGAATAACCGCTCGCGCGTCTGCGCTCCGAATGCGATATGGCCTGAATAGGTGCTGAGCAGCGCGATGTATTCGTTGGCGGTATAGGTGACGTCGAACAAGTAGTGCCTGCACTCGGGCGTGGCGAAACGGCCGCTAGCGTCGAGCTCGCGGATGATCGTGTCGTCGCTGAGGCGCACGATCACGTCAGGATGCGGTGGCCCATCGGCGTCACTCTTCGTTTTCGGATCGTCGGGAACGATGGCCTCATAATCGCGTTGGACGTCGACGAAAAACGCGTCACCGTCGTCCGGAAAAACATGGGCGATCGAGACGAACGCGAGTTCTCCCTGCGCGCAAAGGAGTTCTGCTGACTTGCGATAACGCAGTTCGGCGTCGATCCAGTGGAAAGAACTGAACGCCACGACGGCGTCGAAGTCGACGCGCTCGAGCTGCCACGTCTCGAAGTCGGCGTTCAACACTTCGACATTCGCGAAGTCGGCAGCGTTACGGCGGGTCGCCGCAGCAAGCTGCTCGCCCAGTTCGACGCAGGTGATGGCGTATCCGCGCTGAGCAAGTGGCACCGTGGCCTGGCCGGTGCCACAGCCGACCTCGACGATGCGCGCTCCGTCGGACAGCTGAGCGAGCGCAACCAGGTCGTCGAAAATCTGTGGCGGATACGCGGGCCGGGCGCGCTGGTACAGCTCCGGCACCTGCTCGAACGTCGTTCTCAGAACCTCGCGAGTCTGCTCGGGCATAGGGGCAATGCTAGGGCGGGTTGTCGGTGGTCGCTCGCATACTCCAACTCATGGGGCAGTCTCACGGGAGGTGGTCGCGATAAAAGGCGTAGACATTGAAGACGTTCGGCGCGTGGCGTTGTCGCTGCCGCGCGCGTACGAAGCGCTGGTGAGAGACCGGGTCAAGTTCAGGGTCGGGCGGATCGTGTTCGTCTCGCTCTCCCCCGACGAGACGTTGATGGGATTCGGCTTCCCGAAAGAAGAGCGGGCGGCTCTGGTCGCCTCCGATCCCGAGACGTTCCTGATGCCGGTGCGTTCCGACGAGCGGTACAACTGGGTGCGGGTTCGGTTGGCGGCGATCGACGACCCCGAGCTGCGCGAACTGATCGTGAACGCGTGGGAGATGGCCGTACCGAAGAGCGTTGCAGCGGCCTACTTCGCCAAAAACCAGCCTGGCACGCCAGCGACGTAATCGCCGTTCATGACCTGACGCGTCAACAGGTTGTCGGGCCGTCGGTGATCTCGACCGGCTGGCCCGAGGCGACTACGACGTCCCATGCTTTATAGGTTTTTACCTCGGTAGCCCACTGTGGCTGGGTGACCGTAACGTTCTGGCCTTGGCCGGTGGTCGGTTGCGAGTTCGCGACGAAGACCGCGCCCTTCAGGTTGATCGTCCAGCTGCCCGAACTCGGAGCGGCACCACAGCCGGCCGACTTGATCGTGTACACCATGTTGGCGGTCGCAGAGTCGATGCTGT
>JBOGEK010000093.1:0-2615 GCA_050743645.1 Acidothermaceae bacterium | reverse complement strand
CGGGCGATCGAGCGGGTGCGGCGTCGCGCGCCCGACGTCCGATTCGAGGTCGACGTGAGTTCGTGGGTCGTCAACGGGGATGCGAGCGCGCTAGAACGCGCGGTGACGAACCTGCTCGACAACGCGGTGAAATGGAGTCCGTCTGGCGGGCGGGTCTTCGTTCGGCTCGCGCGCGGCAAACTGCAGGTCGCCGATGAGGGCCCAGGCATCGCGGACGCCGACCTGCCGCACGTCTTCGATCGCTTCTACCGTTCGACCGATGCCCGGGCGATGCCCGGCTCGGGGCTCGGTCTGGCGATCGTGAAGCGAGCTGCCACGAGCCATGCCGGTAGCGTGTCCGCAGGTCGTTCGGGTACCGGTGGAGCATTGATGGTGCTCACATTGCCAGGGCGGCCAACTGTGGAGTCGAGTTCCTTCGGCGGCACAGCGATCTCCAAAGGTCCAGCAATTTCACAGCATGATGCGGGAGCCTCAGCGACATGACCGACGGGCACACGAACGACCGCCACGACGGTGACCGGCCCGAGGGTGATCGGCCGGCCGACGACCGGCCCGAAGGTGATCGGCCGGCCGACGACCGGCCAGCCGAAGAGGTCCAAGAACCGTGGTGGGCCGCGCCGGCGACGGGCCCAGGTAGCGCAGCGCCGTCGAGCGAACCGACGTGGCCGGACGCCGCACCGCCGGACGCCGCGCCGCAGCCAGCCCCTGCGCCTGGTGAGTCCGCGCCGTACGGTCACCAGCCGAGTTTCGAGCGGCCCAGCTTCGAGCAGCCGAGTTCCGAGCAGCCGAGTTCCGAGCAGCCGCCGAGCTTCGAGCAGCCGCCGAGCTTCGAGCAGCGGCACAGTTTCGAACAGCCGGAGCCCTTCGGTCCGCCGCCGGCGCATGGCGAGCCCCCGCCGTATGGCCAGGCGACATACGGCCAGCCCCCGACGTATGGCCAGCCGACATACGGCCAGCCCCCGACGTACGGCCAGCCCCCGTCCGATCAGCGGGCAGGGCGGCCGACCGTACCCATTCCGTCGCCGTGGCAAAGCGCGTACGGCCAGCCCGGCGGGGGCCGTCGAGGCGAGAAGAGTGGTCGAGGCAGTCGAGGCCTGCCCTCGCTGTTGTTGGTGGCCGTCGTCGCTGCTGTGATCGGCGCGGCGGTCGGTAGTGGATTCGTTGCGGCAGGCGACAACCACTCGAAGACCGGGTCGAGTTCTGGCCCTACGACAAGCACCTCTGAACCCACGTCGACCGTGAGCCTGCCTGCGGGTTCGGTGGCGTCCGTTGCGTCGTCGCTGTTGCCGTCGGTCGTTTCGATCATCGTCACCGGGCCGCAAGAACAAGATGAAGGCACCGGCATCGTCTTGAGCGACGACGGGCAAATCGTCACGAACAATCACGTGGTCGAGGCCGCCGCGTCGTCCGGCGTCATCGCCGTCACCTTCAGCAACGGCCATAGCGTGACGGCGAGCATCGTGGGGCGCGACCCGACGTCCGACCTGGCTGTCATCAAGGTGCAGGACCAAACCGACCTGCACCCGGCGCGCCTCGGCGACGATTCGTCGTTGGCCGTTGGTCAGCAGGTGGTGGCGGTCGGGTCGCCGCTCGGCCTGTCGAACACCGTCACCTCGGGCATCGTCAGTTCGCTGAATCGCCCGGTGTGCACGCAAAATTGTGCCGGCAGCGGCAGCGGCTCGACTCCTACCGTGCTCGACGCAATCCAGACCGACGCGGCGATCAACCCGGGCAACTCCGGTGGCCCGCTCGTCGACCTTGCGGGTCGGGTCGTCGGCATCAACTCCGCGATCGCCACTCTTGACCAGCAAAGTCAGGATTCACAGTCGGGCAACATCGGCGTCGGTTTCGCGATTCCGATCGACGACGCGAAGCGCATCATCTCCGAGCTGGAGAAGACCGGGCACGCCGATCATGCGTTGTTCGGCATCGGTGTCGCCGACTCCGTCGATGGCAAGCTGAATACCCCGAACGGTGCGAAGGTCGTGTCGGTGACCAGTGGAGGTGCCGCAGATCACGCCGGACTCAAGATAGGCGACGTCGTCGTGAAGTTCGGCAACCGGCCGCTGGTCGACGCCGATTCGCTGATCGCCGCGACGCACGCGGCAGCGCCGAACTCGACCGTTTCGATCACCTACCTGCGAGGCGGCAACCAGGCGACCGTTCAGGTCACTCTCGGCTCTGCCAGTAGCGGTCAGTAGCGGCCAGTAGCAGCCAGTCGCGGCCGCTAGCAGCTGAGTTTCTGCCACCATCGGCACACTCAGCTCTGACGTTGCGCGGCTTTGCTGATCGCCTCGCCGGCAGCGACGACGGCGCGCGCATGCAATCGGCCGGGATTGCGGGAAACCCGTTCGATCGGGCCTGAGACCGAAACAGCCGCGATAACGCGACCGGTCGCCGATCGCACGGGGGCCGACACCGACGCCACGCCGGGCTGGCGTTCTGCCACGCTCATCGCCCAACCCTGCCGGCGCACCTTCGCCAATGTCTGCGCGCTGAAAACCGCACCAGCGACACCTCGATGCAGCCGATCGGGGTCTTCCCACGCGAGCAGCACCTGCGCCGCCGAGCCGGCGGTGAGCGGAAGTCTGCTGCCGATCGGAACGGTGTTACGT
>JBOGEK010000092.1:0-9826 GCA_050743645.1 Acidothermaceae bacterium | reverse complement strand
ACGGTGAACAAGGCATTGGCCGATTTCAGCGGTCGGGGCTGGATCCGCATCGAATCGCGAGCAGTCGTCATCAAAGACATCGACGGATTGTCGCGGCGCGCCAAGTAATCGGCAACTGCAGCCCCTCAACGCGGAAACTTTTGTGCGTCACAGAGCGCTGGAAGTTTCCGCGTTGAGCTAGGCAGTGGGCGCAGGTTCGCCGCTTTCCCTTAAGTAGTCGAGTTGCGCGAGCAACGACCAGCGCGCGGCGTGTTGCAAGCTCGCGCTGACGTCGCCATAGACGCTGGCCAGCACGGCGTCGACTGTGGTCGCTCCGGCAGCAATGGCGGCCCGGACTTGGTCGAGCCGCTGTGCACGGTGCACCCGGTATTCCGCAATGACCGCAGCCGGATCATCACGCACCGGCCCATGACCAGGCAGGACGACGAAAAGCCCACGTTCCTCGACCAGCAAGCCCAACTTTTCCAGCGTCTGAAGGTAATCCGCAAGTTTGCCATCGGGGTGCGCAACCACCGTCGAGCCGCGGCCGAGAATCGTGTCGCCAGTGAGCAACGCTCGATCGCCTGTGACCACTAGGCACACCGAGTCGGCCGTGTGCCCCGGCGTTGCTACGACGCCGAGGCGAAGTCCGGCAACCTCAATCGACTCACCGTCGGTCAATTTCTCGGCGCCTACACACAAATCGGTGGCTGCTGCGCGAACCACCGAGCCGGTGCTGGCCGCGAACGTGGCCGCCGATTCTGCGTGGTCAGGGTGACCGTGGGTAAGCACGATCAGCGCCACTTCGGCCGCTCCTGCCGAGTGCACGGCGTCGAGGATTGCGTGCAAATGCTGAGGATCGTTCGGACCGGGGTCAACCACGATCGCTGCCGTTTGACCTGGCTCGACCAGCACCCAGGTGTTCGTGCCCTCGAGCGTCATCGGCGACGGGTTGTCGGCGCGCACCAACCTCGCCCGCGTCGTCGGCCACGAACTCATGTCGTCGTCCGGAAGACAAACATTGGCGGGTCGGCGTCGAGATCGACATCTGCATGCCTGGGCAGGAAACTGCGTGCCTCCGCCGCGTCGAAAACCTCAGCAGCATTGGTGAATGGCAGGAGTTCGTGCAAAGTCACCGCGGTAGGTGGCATGAGAAGCCATTCGTGTTTTTCTTGTGCAGCCAAGGCTTTCGCTGGCGCGACCCATTCGGCGGCGTCGGATTCGCCACCCATGTCGCGGGCTTCCTGCCCCGGGCGCGCCAGCGCCACGAAAAAGTGCGTGTCGTAACGGCGCGGCTCGAAGTCGGGCGTTATCCAGCGCGACCATCGCCGCAGCCAATGCGGTTGCGCCACGAAACCATGGCGGGCTAGGAGGCCGTCGAACGTCAGCCGGTGCTCGACCAGTGCGACCCGATCGGCTTCTAGTGCTGCCTCCTCTGCAGGCTCGCCACTCGCGAGCAGCACACCGCTTTCTTCGAACGTCTCTCGAATCGCGGTGATCACTAGCGCGTCGTCGATAGCGCGGCCATCGCGATCGACGGGGTCGATCCCCCCACCGGGAAACACATGCATGCCGCCCGCGAACAGCATCGTCGTCTGACGTCGGATCATGAACACTTCGAGATGGCCATCGATGTCGCGCAACAACATCACGGTCGCCGAGGGTTTGGCCGGTGCTACCGGCATACCGCCGGCCCGGAATTGCCTTGCCCGTTCGACGAATTCGGGCGGCGCGACGAGCGGCGGCGGTGGCAGCGGGAGCTTTTCGGCGTCCGGCATGGCTGGTTGCGGCTAGCAGATTTGGCGAAGGCGACCGGTGTGCAGGTCGTAGATGAATCCGCCGACGCTTACCTTGCCGAGGTATGGCCACGACTTGATGCGTTGCACGTCGGAGCGGATCGCACCTTCTTGGTCGCCGGTGGTGAGGAACGAAAGGCTCCGGCTGTCGGGACCGCCGGCCTTTTCGATTGCCTCGTGCACGTACGACTCGTCACCGCCAGCCATCGCGCAACCGGTGTGCTGCACGACCATGACGCGATCGACCGTAAGCAGGTAGGTGGCCAGAACTAGCGTGCGCAAGACGTCGTCGGTGACCCGCGCGCCGGCATTGCGAAGGATTTTTGCATCGCCCGGCACCAGGCCCAGCATGCCGAGGGGGTCGATGCGAGTGTCCATACACGTCAGCAGCGCAAGGTGTTTCGAGGCCGTTCCTTCAAGGCCCGCGTGCTGGAACGTCTTGGCGTACCCAGCATTCGCTGCGAGCACATCGGCAAAAACGTCGGTAGGAATGTCGTTGGCAGGCATGATGTCGAGCCTAGCGCCGGGCGATTCGCCGAACCGACGGGGAGGCGACCGCGTCAGATGCACACGAGTCGCCCGTCCCGGAGCGCGCTGGTTGTGGCCACGCTCGCCGTCGCGTTGGCCGGATGCGGCAGTACAACCAGCGCGAGCAGCCAGAGCGGGTCGCGCCCATCAGCCCGACGCATTCGTCTGAGGCAGGCCCGACCAACTGCGTAGATCCCGTCTAGCCCACGCCACTTCAGTCATCGGATGCAAACCTCAGCACCGTTAGAACGTGACTGACGTTTGCATCCGATGACTGAAGTGCCACGAATGAGGCCCTGGCCGCCGCCGGCGCCGCGAATCGGGCCATCGCTGTCGCTAGTCCCTGACCTCGACGACGAGTTCGACCTCAACCGGGGCATCGAGCGGCAGCGCGGCGACGCCAACCGCGCTGCGTGCGTGGGCTCCGACGTCCGACCCGAAAACCTCGCCCAACAGATCGCTCGCGCCGTTCACCACGCCCGATTGCCCGGTGAAGTCGGGCGCGCTCGCGACGAACCCGACGACCTTCACCACGCGGACGACGTTCGAAAGCTCACCGGCCACGCCACGCACGGCTGCGAGGGCATTCAAAGCGCACACCCGCGCGGCCGCGTTCGCGGTCTCGGGCGAAACCGCCGCACCGGGTGCGGTGCCGACCTTGCCGACCGCCACCAGTTCGCCGGACACACTCGGCAACTGGCCAGAGGTGTAGACGTAGTTGCCTGACCGCACCGCCGGCACGTACGACGCGACCGGCTTGGCGATCTGCGGCAACTCGAGACCGAGTTCTGCCAGGCGCTCCTCGGGCGTGGTCATCGCAGTCTCACCCGCTCAGTCCTTGGGCCGCTTCATGTACGCGACCAACTGCTCGGAGTTCGGACCCGGCACCACGCTCACCAGTTCCCAGCCGTCGTCGCCCCAGTTGTCGAGGATCTGTTTGGTGGCGTGCACCAGCAGCGGCACGGTCGCGTACTCCCACTTCGTCATGGGCCGGAGCCTAACGCGCGCCGAAAAGTGGCGGGTCGAGGGAGGCGGTGGCATGCCCCCGGCAGGCAGCGGCGGGCGCGGATACGCTCGGCGAGTGAGCCGAGAAGTCACCCGCGACCGCGACTGGGAGGGCGTGCGCCTGCACGTCGTCACCGGCAAGGGCGGTACCGGTAAGACCAACGTGGCGGCCGCGCTGGCGCTCGCTCTCGCTTCGGGCGGACGACGAACCCTGCTGGTCGAGTGCGAGGGCCGCCAAGGTCTGGCCCGCTTGTTCGATGCGCCGCCGTTGCCGTACGCCGAACGTCGCGTGGCGGTCGCGGCCGACGGAGGCATGGTCTACGGCCTGGCGATCGACCCCGAGGAAGCGTTGCTCGAATATCTCGACCTCTATTACCACCTCGGCAGGGCGGGCCGGGCGCTGAGCCGGCTCGGCGCGATCGACTTCGCGACCACCATCGCGCCAGGCGTCCGCGACGTGTTGCTCACCGGCAAGGCCTACGAAGCGACCCGGCGGCGTATCTCGTCAAGGGCTAGCCGCACCGCAGCCGCTCCACCGGCCAGCGCCGATCACGATGCGTATGCCTACGACGCCGTCGTGATGGATGCGCCGCCGACCGGCCGGGTGGCACGTTTCCTCAACGTCAACAGCGAAGTGGCAGGGTTGGCCCGGGCCGGCCCGGTGAACAGGCAGGCCGAGTCGATCATGCGGCTGATCCGGTCGGCGCAGACCGTGGTGCACGTCGTCACGCTGCTCGAAGAGATGCCCGTGCAAGAGACCCTCGACGGCATCGACGAGTTGCGGGCACTCGATCTCCCGGTCGGAGGCATTATCGTCAACCGCACGCACCAACCACTGCTGTCGGCGTCCGATCTGAAAACCGCTGCGGCCGGAAAGCTCCACGCAGACGCGATTTCGCGCGGTCTGAAGGCGGTCGGGCTGCCGTCAGACGACGCGACCGCCGACGCCCTTTGCGACGAAGCCACCGAACATGCACAGCAGATCGGCATCGAGCGCAAGCTGCGAAACCGTTTGAAATCGGCCGGGACGCCGATCTACCAACTGCCTGAACTCGGGGGCCTCGACATCGGTCGTCTTTACGTAATGGCCGCCGAACTCGCCCGTCAAGGGGCGGCCTGAAATGCCGCCGAGGCGACTCGACGTAGAGGCACTCGTCACCGATCCGACCACGCGCATCATCGTGTGCTGCGGGTCTGGCGGTGTCGGAAAGACCACCCTTGCGGCAGCGCTTGGGGTGCGTGCAGCAGAGAGCGGACGACGAGTTGTCACTCTCACCATCGACCCCGCGAAACGGCTCGCACAATCACTCGGACTCTCCGACCTCGACAACACACCGCGCAAAGTCGCTGGTATCAAAGGAAAATCAGGCGGCGAACTGCACGCGATGATGCTCGACATGAAACGCACCTTCGACGAAATTGTCGAAGCTCATGCCAGCCCGGCGAAAGCTGCACAGATTCTGGCGAACCCGTTCTATCAATCGCTTTCGTCAAGTTTCGCCGGTACGCAGGAATACATGGCAATGGAAAAGCTCGGCCAACTAAGGAAATCCGACCGCTGGGATCTCATCGTCGTCGACACTCCGCCGTCACGGTCTGCTCTCGACTTTCTCGACGCACCGCGACGGCTAGGGCGCTTTCTCGACGGCCGCTTCATTCGCATGCTGCTGGTTCCGGCAAAAGCCGGCAGCCGCGGCTACGCGAGGGTGATGCAGGCTGGGCTGGGTTTGGTGACCGGCACGATGACGAAACTGCTCGGCACCCAACTGCTCACCGAAGTTCAGACGTTCGTGTCGGCAATGGACACCATGTTCGGCGGCCTGCGCGAGCGCGCCGAGTCAACCGCCAAGCTGCTTCGAGAACCAGGCACCGCGTTCGTCGTCGTCGCGGCACCCGAACCCGATGCGCTACGCGAGGCGTCGTACTTCGTCGAACGACTCAACGAAGAGCACATGCCGCTCGCCGGGGTCGTGATGAATCGTGTGCATGTCAGCCGGGTGCCCGCGATCAATGCCGGTCGCGCCACAGCCGCCGCCGAAGCCCTCGAATCCCAACAGTCGGACGACGAAAAGCTGGCCGACCCCGCCGCCGATCCCGACTACGCGCTGACCGCGGGGGTGCTGCGCACTCACGCCCAACGCATGCACGAGCAGGCCACCGACCAAAAGTTGATCGCCGGATTCGCCCTGGCGCACCCGAAGGTGCATTCGGCATCGGTGCCCGCGTTCGCGGTCGACGTGCACGACCTCGCCGGGTTGCACGACCTGGCCGCAACGCTATGCGAGCCCGACAGCTAGTACCGGTCAGCCGGCGGCGGAGAAGCGGTCGGCGAGCGCCCGTTCGAAATCCGTCATTGCAGTGCTCAACAGCCGCTGCCACGAGCTGACGTTGGGCCGCCGGCGCAGCAGCGCACGACGCTCACGCTCTGTGAGGCCTCCCCACACCCCGAATTCGACGCGGTTGTCGAGCGCGTCAGCCAGGCACTCCGCGCGCACGGGACACCCCATGCACACCGCCTTGGCCCGGTTCTGCGCAGCGCCCTGAACGAACAGCGCGTCGGGGTCAGTTCCCCGACATGCCGCACGGGTAGTCCAGTCGGTTGTCCATGCCATCGGGCGACCCGTCCTTTGCTCTCGTGCGATCGAGCATCCGAAGTTCTTTCTCGGACGCCGATCACCACGGCCCCTGTTAGTGCAGATTTGTTGCGGATCGGTCGGGCAGCGCCCGCGCTTGCCTTTGCTTGTGGACCCCAACCTGACCTGCTTCGACGGTACGGAGCGACCCGACCCGCTCACCAGGCTCCGTTCGGCCCATTCACGCTGGTCCAGCCGGGCCATTCCGGACGCGAGGGGTAACCAGGACCCCAAGCGTTAAACGGCGCCGGCAAGCGTGGCCGCGCGGGCACCCGCGGCGCAGCGGTTACCCTGCAGTGGTGTCAGCTACGAGCAGGACGGGCGGCCCGTACGACCTGTCGGAACGTCTCGGCATCGCGGGGCGACTCGGCCGTGTCGTCGTCCTCGCCGTCCTTGCTGTTTTGACCGGCGGGCTGGTGGCTGCGCTGCTGCTTCCCGAGATCGGCGGCATCGGGGTGTTCACCCGCAACACGATCGGCAACATCGCCTTCACCGACCTGCCCCCCGAGTTGCAACAGCCGCCGCTGTCGCAGCGCTCAGTGATCCTCGCTGCTGACGGCACCGAACTGGCGACCTTCTATTACGAGAACCGGCAGTCGGTCGACCTCTCCGACGTAGCACCGGTCATGCGCGAGGCCATCGTCGCGATCGAAGACTCGCGGTTCTACGAGCACCACGGCGTCGACCCGAAGGGCATCTTGCGCGCGCTGGTGAAGGACAGTTCGTCAGGCTCGGCCGTGCAGGGCGCGTCAACGATCACCCAGCAATACGTGCGGCAGGCGCTCGTCGAGACGAACGCGGCGAACGACAACGCCGACGCCGCCCGGGCCGCGCGTGCCAAGAACCTGACCCGCAAGCTCACCGAGGCCCGCTACGCGCTGGCACTCGAGCAGAAGCTGTCGAAGGACGAGATCCTCGACGACTACCTCAACACCGTCTACTTCGGCAGCGGTGCGTACGGCGTCGCCGCGGCGGCGCAGCACTACTTCAGTGAGCCGCCCTCCGACCTCACCCTTGGGCAGGCGGCCTTGCTGTCGGGCGTGATCAACAACCCGAGCACCTTCGATCCGACGCTGAATCCGAAGAACGCAACGACCCGCCGCAACATCGTGTTGCAGCGCATGGCCGACCTGAAATACATCACCCAGGCGCAGGCCGACGAAGCTATCGCGTCGCCGCTCGACCTGAAGGTCTCCGAGATCCCGAACGGTTGCGCGACCTCGACGGCGCCGTTCTTCTGCGAGTACGTCGTCGATGAGATCTTGAAAAGCTCTGCTTACGGCTCGTCTCAGACCGCGCGCCAGCAGTTGCTGCTGCGCGGCGGTCTGGTCATCTCGACGACGCTCGACATGAAGATGCAAAAAGCCGCCCAGGACGCCGTCAACGGCGTCGTTCCACTCGATCCGGTGAAGAACGCGGGACTCGCGGCAGCGATCGACATGGTTGACCCCAAGACTGGCGCGATCAAGGCGATGGCCGTCGACCGAGACTGGGGCAGCGGCCCCGGACAAACCGAACTCAACCTTGCGGCCAACGCCGCCCACGACGGTTCAAGCGGTCGGCATGCGGGTTCGACGTTCAAGGTCTTCGTGTTGGCTGCGGCGCTCGAAGAAGGCATTCCAACCGGGACGACGATCAACTCGCCCAGCCCGGTCAACATCCCAGCCGGTTCGACCACCGACTGTGACGGAAATCCAACCGCCGACTGGAAGCCCCACAACGCAGCCGACAGCGAGTCAGGCACCTTCGACATGGTGCAGGCGACGTGGCAATCGGTGAACACCTACTTCGCACAACTCGAGGTCAAGACCGGGTTGTGTCGGCCAGTTCAGATCGCCGAAAGCATGGGCGTAAAGCAGTCGAACGGGCTCTCGCTCGACCAGGTACCCGCGTTCACGCTCGGTGCCGAGGACGTCGACCCGCTGTCGGTCGCGGGCGCCTTCGGGACCTTCGCCAACCAGGGCACCTACTGCCAGCCGCAGGCGATTACCAAGGTGACGACGTCGATCGAGGGTGCGGCGCAACCGAAAGTGCCAGGCCCGAGCTGCACGCAGGTACTCGACCGCAACGTGGCCAACGGTGTCACGTCGCTGCTCACTGGCGTTATCGACCAGCGGAGCGGCACCGCCTACGGCTACTCGATCGGTCGGCCTGCCGCTGGCAAGACCGGCACCGACGACGACTACAAGAACGGCTGGTTCAGTGGGTACACCCCGAACCTGGCGGCATCGGTGTGGGTCGGCAACCCCGACTCGGCAACACCGATGAGCAACGTGACGGTCGACGGCTCAGTGAAGCCCGCACACCACCCCGAGATCTTCGGCGCGACCCTTTCTGCGCCGATCTGGCAGCAGGCGATGAAGGGCGCTCTCGCGTCGTCGCCGGTCGAGACGTTCGTGAAGCCGCCCGATTCGATTCTGCGTGGTGAGCCGGTCAAGGTTCCCGACGTCACCGGGCAAGATCCGACTGCGGCGACTGCCGCGCTCACCAAGCTCGGCTTCGTGGTCAAGGTCGACCCGACGCAGGTGGCCTCGGTGCAGCCCGCCGGAAAGATCGACTCGACCACCCCACCAGCCGGCACCGTCGGTCATGTCGGCGACCTGATCACCCTCACCATCAGCAATGGAACGCCGCCCGCCCCTACTGGATCGCCGGCCCCCGCGTCGAGCGGTCCGCCCGAGTCGGCGCCGCCGGGCGGAGTCGCATCACCGCCGGCCGCGTCACACTCACCGGCAGGGACGACCAAAAAGCACAAGAGACCCCCGAAGCCGAAACCGAACGCGGTGATTTCCGGGATCTCGGGTTAGCCGGCCTGACTCGCCCGCTGTCGATGGCCCCTGGGTTAGCCGGCCTGACTCGCCAGCTGTCGCTTGACCTCGGCCGCGACCCGGCCGCCGTCGGCCCGCCCCGCAACCAGCGGGGTGGCGACCTTCATGACGGTGCCCATTGCTTGCGGGCCCGAAGCGCCCGCCTGGGCAATCGCGGTGGCCACGAGGCCGCGCAGCTCTTCGTCGTCCAACTGCTTCGGCAGGTACTGCTCGAGCACGGAGTCTTCGGCACGTTCGCGCGCGGCGAGTTCGGCCCGGTTGCCTGCGTCGAACGCGGTGGCGGCCTCGCGACGTTTCTTGCTTTCGCGGGCGAGGATCTTCAGCACCTCGTCGTCGGAGAGTTCGCGAGCTTCGACGCCCGCCACCTCCTCGGTGGTGACGGCGGTGAGCACCATGCGCAATGTCGCGGTGCGCAACTCGTCACGCGCCTTGATGGCGGTGGTCAGGTCGGCGTGCAGGCGGCTCTTCAGCGAACCGTCGGTGGGTGCAGTGGACATATCCGGAGTCTCTCATCTGGGAGACTGACCCAATGCGCAAACTGATCGCCGCTCCGCTCGCCTTCCTCGGCGCGGGCGTCGGCGCGCTCGCCTACGCCGGCGCCGTCGAACGCCGGATGCCGCGACTACGCCGGGTAGAAGTTCCGGCACTGCCGGCCGGGTCGAGCCCACTGCGGATCTTGCACTTTTCCGACGCCCATTTCGTGCCCGGCCAGACCTGGAAGCGCGACTGGATCCACGATCTTGGCCAGCTGCAACCCGATCTCGTCATCAACACCGGCGACAGCATCGCCCACCCCGATGCGGTGCCGGCGTTTCTCGACGCGATCGGCCCGCTGCTCGAACGCCCTGGTGCGTTCGTCTTCGGCTCCAACGATTTCTACGCGCCGGTGTTCAAAAACCCAGCGCGTTACCTGTTTCCTGACGACGGCGAGCGCGTGCAGGGCGCCGAGCTGCCGTGGCGCGACCTTCGACAAGCGATGTCGGACGCCGGGTGGGTCGACCTAACCAACGCACGTACCGAAGTGATCGCAGATGGACGTCGCATCGAACTGGTGGGC
>JBOGEK010000091.1:0-7289 GCA_050743645.1 Acidothermaceae bacterium | reverse complement strand
GCTCCGGCTCACTGCCACGATCGGCCTCGAATGGCATCGCCGCCGCCTCCTTGCCGATCCGCTGGCTCTCACGGCGAATGACGTCAATTGCCCGCCGCTTCGCGGTGACCAGCAACCACGCGCGTGGATTGTCGGGCACGCCGTCGCGCGGCCACGTTTCAAGAGCACGGACGACGGCGTCCTGCACGGCGTCCTGCGCCTTGTCGATGTCGCCGATGAGGCGGATCAGGGTGGCCAGAACGCGGCTGCCCTCATCGCGGATCAGCGTTGCGACCGCGTCACGCCTGTCGACCCGGCCGGCGTTCACCGAAGTGGGGTCACGCTGTCAGAACTCGATGACCGGGCGCACCTCGACCGCGCCGTCCCACGCAGCTGGGATTTGCGCCGCCCACGCGACCGCTTCGTCGAGATCGGCGCACTCGAGCAGGTAAAAGCCGGTGAGCGCTTCTTTGGTCTCGGCGTAAGGACCATCACTGGTGACGACGTCGCCGCCCCTACCGCCCTTGACCCGAACGGTCGTCGCGGTCGACGTCGGATACAGCGCATTGCCGCCCTTGATGACCGCTGCCGCCGCAGCGCCGAACTCTCCGTACTCCTTCATCTCCTTGCCAAACTCCGGCTGGGTCCAGTCGACGTCCTTGGTGTACGTCGTGGCCATGTACATGGGCATAGCTGCTCCTCGCACAATCAGGGTCGCCATCTGCGACCTTCACCCTAGGGACGAACGGCTCCGGCCGGAACAGACAATCTCGCGCTGCCTATTCAGGGCCGCCCTGCACAAGTTGACGCAACCCCTCGCGGTCGAGCAGGTCGGACGGCGAGTAGTCGCGGCGCTCAGGCGTTTCGCGCAGGTAGACGAACATGGCGCGAATGCGGTCGAGCTCAACGCCGGTGAGGTCGGCCCAGGCCAACCGGTAGGCGGCAAGTTGGACGGCGGCAGCGCGCGCATCGTCGCCGCTCGGACGCCGACCAGTCTTCCAGTCGACCACCATGAAACCGCCGTCGTCGCCGGCAAAAACGGCGTCCATGCGGCCGCGCACGATAGTGTCGCCGACGGTCAACTCGAACGGTACCTCGACTTCAACGGGGTCGCGGTCAGTCCACGGTGAGGCCAGGAATGCCTGCTGCAGCGCCAAAAACTCGGAGTCGGGTGCGGCGTCGGGGTCGGCCGAGCCGGGCAGCTCATCGATGTCGAGTAACCGCTGCGAGGAGAAGCGCTGTTCGAGCCAGGCGTGAAACGCCGTACCGCGACGGGCCAATGGCGCGGGCGGCATTGGCATCGGGCGGCGCAGTTGGCGGGCGAGTTCGTCGGGGTCGCGACGCAGCGTGACGAGCTGGCTCACCGACAGTCGCTTCGGCAACGCGACATCGAGTCTCGCTCGTTGCTCGCGAGCCGCGCGTTCGGTGAGCAGCACCTCGACGTCGCGATCCCATTCGCGCATCGCCTCAACGACAGCAGGATCGAGAGCAGCCGAGCCTGCGACACCCAGGTCGCCCTGATCTGTGGCCGCGGCGATCGAGTTGACCAACGCTGCAGCCGCTTCGACGGCTCCGCGACGCGTTGCGAGCGGGTCGTACGGCCACGGCAGCCGCGCCTTGCCACCCTCGAGAACGGGATTGGAGTCGGTGTCGGGCGGGATCGGGATCCAACAGTCGACCGCGCCGGCGCCCGCGTCGCAGGCGTCGCGCACGGCGACCAGAAATTCGCTGTCGGCACGCGGTTTCGTCGTGTCGTCCCACCGATAGCCGGTGCACACCAACAGCTGGCGCGCACGGGTCACCGCGACGTAGGCGAGTCGTCGCTCTTCCTTTGACAGGTGCTCATGAACGTCGGCCTTGAACGCCGTGATCGCGTCGAGCGCGTCAACCTGGTCGGCGCTGGCGTCGAGTGCCGCAGCCGGCAGCCCGGCGCGATCGCCCCGCAGTGGCCACGGCAACGCGCCCCGCTGTGTGAGCCACCCCTTGACGTCAGCAGGCCGGACGCCGGGAAACAGATCGGCGACCAGCCCCGGCACGCACACGACGTCCCACTCGAGGCCTTTCGCGCCGTGCACAGTGAGCAGTTGGACGCGGTCGGTGCGCACCTCGACGCCGAGCCTAGATTCGGGCACCGCGGCGTCGTCGTCGGCACGTTCGAGGCCGCGTTCTTCGGCAGCGGCAGCATCGAGGTAGTCGAGGAAGGCGGGCAATCCGGCCTGGCTCGCGGCGTCACCGGCCTCGGTGAAATCGGCCGCTACCTCGACGAGGCGGTCGAGGTTGGCTCGGCCGGCAGTGGACCACGGACCGCCCGCGAGCACTTCGACGTCGAGGCCGGTCGTGCGGATCACGTCAGCGACGAGGTCGGGCAGCGGCTGCGCCAGCCGAGCACGAAGCGCCCGCAGCTCGCCCGCGAGGCGAGCCATGCGTGCGTGACCGTCGGGTGAAAGCCAGTTGGACGGCGGCAACTCGTCGAGCGCGTCGATGATGCTGCGCTCGTCGACTTCGTCGGGCTCGGGCTCGGCGGCGATCGCAGCGGTGGGCGCGGCAGCCGGCGCTTCTGCGCGAGGCTTCAACAGGTGCCTGGCCCACCGACCGAGCGCTGAGACATCGCGCGGGCCGATCCGCCAGCGAGCCCCGGTGAGCAACCGCATCAAGGCGTCGCCACGACTCGGGTCGGCCAGCACCCGAAGGGTGGCGACGACGTCGACCACCTCGGGCTCGAGCAGCAAGCCGCCAACCCCGAGGATTTCGAGCGGGACGTCGCGAGCCCGCAATTCCGATTCAATACGGGGCAATTGGCGCCACGCGCGCACGAGCACCGCGATGCTGCGCGGCTGGTCGCCGTCGGCCCGACGTTGCGCGTCGCCATGCCACACCTCGGCAACGAGGTCGGCGACGGCGGTGGCCTCGTCGTCGATGGTGGCGTAGAGGCCGCAGCGCACATCACCGGGCGCGGCGCTCGCGACAGCCGAGAGCACTGGGGTGGAGGCGGCGCCTTCGCGCAACGGCGCGGCCACCTCGTTGGCGACGGCCAAGATGTTGGGACCGTTGCGAAAGCTGGTGCCAAGGTTGAGCACCTGCGCTGGCTCGGCAGTGCCGGAATCCTTGAAATGCAAGGGAAAAGCGGCGAGCGTACCCTGGCTCGCACCGCGCCAGCCGTAAATCGCCTGCGACGGATCGCCAACCGCAGTGAGCCACGGCGCGGCGCCGTCCTTGGCAAGCTTGTGTACCGGGCCGAACAGCGCGCGCAAGAACACCAGCTGGGCATGACTGGTGTCTTGGTATTCGTCGAGCAGCACAGCGCGAAACGTGGCGCGCTCACCGGCGGCAACGTCGGCGAAGGTGTCGGCAAGCTCGGCGGCCAAAGCCATCTGGTCGGCGAAGTCGAGCACCTCGGCGTTGCGCTTGGTGTTGCGATAGGCGTCGACAATCGGCAGCAGTTCGCAACGCGCGGTGAGCGCGTTGGCCACGGCAGCGAGGTCGTCGGGCATCGCCTTCTTGCCACGTTGCGTCTGCGCTCGTGGCAATGCTGACAGCACGCCGTGCAGGTTCTCGCAGTAGTCGCGTAACGCTTCGCCCTCGACGCGGTGCTGTGCGAGCCCTTCGGCAAGCGCCAACACGTCGGAGGTGACCGTGCTCGGCTGCACGAGAACGTGTTGCATCGGACCGTCGTAGGCGTCGACCGCCCGGCGGGCGTACTGCCAGGCCACCGTCTGCGAGATGAGCCGCTGGCCCGGCTCACGGCCGAGCCGCAACGCGTGCTCGGTGACGATGCGCCCGGCGTAGGCGTCGTAGGTCGACACCGTAGGCTCACCGGCCGCGATCGTGTCGGCGTCGACCAACCCGTGGCGTGCCAGTTGGGCGAGCCTGCGACGCACCCGCGCGGCCAGCTCAGCGGCCGCCTTGCGGGTGAACGTCAACCCAAGTACCTGGTCGGGCCGCACGAACTCGTTGGCCACCAGCCACACGACTCGCGCAGCCATCGTCTCGGTCTTGCCCGACCCTGCGCCCGCGACGACGAGACACGATGGCGCGGTCGACTCGATGACCGCAGCTTGCTCGCGGGTCGGCGCGTGTTGCCCGAGCGCTTCGGCAATGGCGAGTGCACCGTAACGCGGGCGGGTGTCGGCGGCAGCGGAACTCATGCGGTGACTTGCCTGCCCTCGCCCTGCACCGGGCACGATGTGCGCACGGGGCAGACCCGGCACAGGTCGTTCTCGATCGCGTCGAACACCTCGCCCGCCATGCCGTCGGCGGCGCGGCGCACCATGTCGTGCGCCCAGGTGTCGTCGCCGCGGGGAAGTGCGTCTTGGCGTTGCGTGGTGAAGCTCTGCTGCTTGCCACCGAGTTGCACCAGCGCAGCGCCGCCACTGTCGCGAACGCCAGCTGCGACGTCGTCGAAACCGCCTGCAGTAACGGCTATCTGATAGGCACCGAGTTGCGGGTGCATCGGCACGTCGGTCTTTTTCGGCTGGCTCTTGCCAGTCTTGTAGTCGATGACGACGAGCCGGCCCTGGCCGTCGAGTTCGAGCCGGTCGACCTGCCCGCTCAGCACCGCCCTGCCGATGGTGACCTCGAAATTCTGTTCAGCAGCAACGAATTCGCCCGCATCGGTTCGCAGCCAGTCGATCAGCTTGGCGAGCATCGTCTGCGCTCGCTCGCGTTGCCGCTCGGCGAACCAGCCGATACCGACGTCGACTTTCGTGACCGCGTCGGCGAACCGTTCGCGCAGCGCGTCAGGGTCGAGATTTTCTTTCGCCGCTTGCTCGGCGAGCGCGTGGATCATCGTGCCGATGCCTTGCGCCGCTGAATCGGCCGCGGTGCCGCCCGAGGTCTCGAGCAACCAGCGCAACTCACAACGCTCAAAACTTTCGACCCTGGACGGCGAAACCCGCACGGGGTCGTCGGCCCCGGCCAGCGGGCCGTCGTCGGTGATCGGCGCCAAGCCGTACCACTGCGCGGGATTAGCACCGCGCACTCCAACCGTTGCCAGCCGGGCGAGTTGGATGGCCGCAGCTTCGCGCCTGACCCGACCAGCGTCATCGACCGGCTCGGCCACCACCACGGCCCGCAACTGCGCGACCACCGACGCAAGATCGAGGCCGCGCGGAACCCGCGAAAGCGGTCGATCTTCGGCCTCGATCGGCGCCAACTCGTCGAGGAATCGTGAGGGCTGCTCGTCGTCGGCACGAACAGCGGTGACGACGAGCAGCCGCCGAGCGCGGGTTGCCGCAACGTAGAAAAGTCGCCGCTCTTCGGCGAGCCGGGCGGCCAGCGCCTGGGCCTGCGCCGCGCCCGACTCGCCCGCCCCGGGTTCGACGTGGCCGCGCACGATGTCGACGAGTTGTTGCGCACCGAGCAACGAGCCACGCGCCCGAAGGTCGGGCCAGACGCCTTCTTGCACGCCGGCCACGATGACGACGTCCCATTCGAGGCCCTTCGCCGCGTGCGCCGTGAGCAGCCGAACACCGTCGGCGTCAGGTGCCTGCGGCGCCAGCGAATCCCCCGGTATCTGCTGGCCCAGCAGGTGGTCGAGAAAGACGCTCGGGCCGGCTTTCGGCAACCGGTCGGCGAATCGTGCAGCGGCATCGAACAGGGCCACGACGGCATCGAGATCACGGTCGGCCGCGGCGGCGGCCGGACCCCAGCCGCCCGAGCCCCCCGAGCCACCCGAGCCACCCGAGCCCAGCGCCGCGGCACTCCATTTGCGGGCCAGTCCGCTGGTTTGCCAGATCTGCCACAACATGGCCTCGGCACTCGCGGTGTCGACCACCTCGCGGGCCGCGGTGAGCACCTTGGCGATCCGCAACGCCGGACTCGCGATGCGGTGCTCGATCGCGGCCAATTCGGCAGGATCGGCAATCGCCTGCGCCAGCAACGACGCCGACCCGCGCACCCCGCCCGCGGTGAGTTCGATCTGTCGTAGCGCTTGCCGCAAGCGCCGCAACGCCAGCGGGTCGGCGCCACCAAGTGGTCCGGTGACCAGCTCGTGCGCCAACCCCGGACCGTCGGACCCGGCAAGATCGAGCCGGCCGGTGGCGATCTCGATCACTCGCAACATCGCCCGCACGATAGGCACGTCGACGAGCGGCTGCTCGTCGGAGCGCACTGCCACCGGCACGCCCGATGCCTGCAGCGCGCGACGCAGCGTTGGTAGCGGCGTGGCGCTGCGGACCAGCACCGCCATGCGCGACCACGGCACGCCGTCGACCAGGTGCGCCTGCCGCAACCGGTTGGTGACGTAGGCCGCCTCAGCGCCCACCGAACCGAGCACGTGCACTTCGACGCTGCCCGGCGGCACACCCTCGGCGGGCACCAGCCGCCGCTGCGCGACCGGCCCGCCGAGCCGCCCGGCAACCCGCCGCGACGCCGCGAGCAACTCGGAGCCCGACCGCCGGCTCACCTGCAACGCCAGCACCCTTGCGGGCGTGCCGTCGGGTGCGCGGAATGCCTGCGGAAAACGCCTGATGCCATCGGCATCGGCGCCGCGAAACTCATAAATCGACTGATCGGGATCGCCGACCACGAGCAGCTCACCAGCGCCGGCTACCAGCGCGAGCAGCTCTTCTTGTGCCGGATCGGTGTCTTGATATTCGTCGACCACGACGAAGCGATGCCTGCCGCGAACCGCCTGCAAAGCACTGGGTTCTGACCGCAGCAGCCCAACAGCGGCCTGGATCAGCTCGGCCGGATCGTACGATGCCGCCTCGCGAAGCGCCGACACCTGCGCGTATTGCTTGGCGAACCTGCCAGCAGCGATCCAGTCGTCGCGGCGTTGGCGCCGGCCGACCGCGATCAGCTCGGACGACGAAACCCCCCGTTCGACCGCACGTTGGATCAGGTCACGCAGCTCCTGGGCGAAACCACGCGTGAGCAGTGCGGGCCGCAAATGCGCGGGCCACGTCGCCGCGCCGCTTTCGGTGTCGCCTCGCAATAGCTCGCGCACGACGAGGTCTTGCTCAGGACCCGACAACAGCCGGGGCGATGGATCGCCGCTCCGGGCTGCCTCGGCGCGCAGCAGCCCGAACGCGTAGGAGTGGAACGTGCGCGCGATCGGCTCGCGAATCGTGCGGCCGAGCCGTGCCGCGACGCGGTCGCGCAACTCTCCCGCGGCCCGGCGGCTGAACGTCAGAACGAGCGCCTGCTCGGGTTCGATCTCGCCTCGTTCGACGCGTGACACGACGGCCTCGACGATCGTGGTGGTCTTCCCGGTGCCGGGGCCGGCCAGCACGAGCAGCGGGCCGCCGTCGTGGTCGACCACCGCCCGCTGGCCCTTGTCCAGCTCCGGCGGCCGCTGCACCGTCCTGGCC
>JBOGEK010000090.1:0-5721 GCA_050743645.1 Acidothermaceae bacterium | reverse complement strand
GAAAAGACGAGGGCGAGGACGACGCAAATCAGCACTACGGTCGGCGGATCTCCGAGCCGGACCAGATGCTCCAGGAACCGCAGGTGACCGCTGAGCCGGTGCTGGAGGCGCAGGTCGATGGCGTGGTCGAGTCGGCCGGCGCGATGCTGCCCTGCGTAGTGCACTCCCAACACGATGGTGCCGATGGCCGCCGCCACGATGAGCACGACCACTTCACGCCGCCGGGCGAGCAGCGGAGCGAACGGCATGTGCGCGAGTGTACGGGCCGTCGTCCACCCAAACGGTCGGCCCACGTACTAGCGTGAGCAGCGTGACCGAAGCCTCAACTCACGACCACGACGTCGACCTGCTGATCGTGGGCGCGGGTCCGTCGGGGCTCTATGCCGCCTATTACGCAGGTTTTCGGGCGCTGTCGGTGGTGGTCGTCGACTCGCTCACCGAGCCCGGCGGCCAACTTGCGGCGCTGTACCCCGAGAAGGTGATCTACGACGTCGGTGGCATCCCGTCGATTCTCGGGCGCGAGCTTGCTGCCGACCTCTACAAGCAGGCGCAGACCTACGACCCGACGATCCTGCTCGGCCACAGTGCGGGCGAGCTGACCCGACTCGACGACGGAACGCTGAGCGTCGCCACCGACACCGGGTTGACGATCCGCGCAAAGGCGATCCTCGTCACGGCGGGCATCGGCATCTTCACCCCCCGGCCACTGCCCGCCGGGCAGCAGTACGAAGGCATCGGCTTGCGCTACTTCGTGCCCGACCCGAACGCGTTGAGTGGCAAGCGAATCCTGGTGGTCGGCGGTGGCGACAGCGCGGTCGACTACGCGCTGATGCTCGAAAGCGTCGCGGCGTCCGTCACCGTCGTGCACCGGCGCGCCGATTTTCGAGCCCACGAGATGTCGGTGCAGAAGATGCGCGAGTCGTCGGTGCGCATCATGACCCCGTACCAGGTGAGTGGGATCGACGGCGCCGGCCGGGTCGAGGCCGTCGAGGTCACCGACCACGACACCGGCGTCGTCGAGCGATTGGACGTCGATGAAGTCGTCGCGGCGCTGGGGTTCGTGGCCGAACTCGGGCCGCTCGCCAACTGGGGGATGCAGCTGAACCACCGGCACATCGCTGTCGACACCACGATGGCGACCAGCGTCGCGCGCATCTTTGCGGCCGGGGACATTACCGACTATCCGGGCAAGGTAAAGCTGATCTCGGTGGGGCTCGGCGAGGCGGCAACCGCGGTGAACAACGCCGCGGTCGTGATCGACCCGGCGAAGAAGCTCTTTCCCGGCCACTCCTCCGACCCCGCGAAACAGGCAAACTGAGCAAGGCCAACATGCGCACTGATCGTTAGACCATTCGAGCGGCATCGCGAGCCATCCGGGTGATCCAGCCTGAGCCACCGGGCGGAAGATCGGTTGGGCCGACAAGATGCATCTCATGCATCCATTTGCGCTGAGCCGCCGGACATCCATGCTCGCCGCCACGGCTGGCGCCGCTGCATTGCTCAGCGCGATCGCCGGTCCGGCAGGTACGGCCTCGGCCAGCACGTCGACGAGGGCATCGGTCAGCGTGAGCAACATCGCGGACGACGCGAATTGGTTGTTGCAGGGCCAGCTGCCTGATGGCGCGATCGCGTGGTACGTCGACAAGTCACACATCTCGCCCTACCTCGCCAACTACGCAGCGATCGGACTCGCCGAGGCGCGCAAGCAGACGGGCGCGCAGGTCTACTCCGATGCCGCGTGGTCGTGGCTGCACTGGTACGCCGCGCATCAGGATTCGAACGGATTCGTCACCGACTACGACGTCGATGCGACCGGCATCGAGACGTCGACGGGCGACGAGGACTCGACTGACGCCTACGCAGGCACATATCTGTCGGCGCTGCGGGCGACGTACGTCGTCGACCCGAATTGGTCGCAGCTCACGTCACTGCATTCGAGCATCGCGGCCGCTGTTGGCGCCATCGAAGCCACCCAGGACATTGACGGCCTGACCTTCGCCAAGCCCAGCTGGCCGGTCAAATACCTGATGGACCAGACCGAGACCTACAACGGTCTCGTCAGCGCGGGTTCGCTGGCGAGCCAGCTCGGTGATCGCGCGCTGGCCCGGCGAGCCCGGGCCGACGCTGCCGCGATGAAAACCGGCATCGCGTCGCTTTGGGACCCGCCAACCGGTGCTTACGACTGGGCGAAGAGTGGCGGGCTCAACACCACCGACTGGACGCAGCTGTACCCGGACGCCATGGAGCAGGCCTGGATCGCCGGCTCGCCGGCAATCAGCGCAACTCGGGCGCATCAGCTGGTGAATACGTTTGTGCAGGACCAGCCGCTGTGGGACTCACCGACCGCGACGGCAAGCGTCAACGGCGGCAGCGGCACGGTCGGCTACTGGTCCGTGGCCGGTTGGGCCCTGTTGCGGGTTGGCCGCACCAGCCAAGCGCTCGCCGCTGCCGACTCGATCCGGACCGCGGCACTGGCCGCTGATCGGGACTGGCCTTTTACCACCGGCGATGCAGCCGAGCTGATCGTCTTGGAAAGCGGCGATAGCTCGCTGATCACGCCCTGAGGCGTGGCGCAGGTTTGGTTTAGGCGCTGCGATGTCAGACTGGCGTCGTGGATGCTAGCCCGTCGGACCCAGCGTTCGACCTGGCGTCTGATCGGCATGAACCGGTAGCTGAGCACTTCGAGGTGCCACCAGGGCCCGACGGCGTGCGAATCGGACGCCGGCACGTTTACAGCTGGTTTCTCGACCGGTACGGGCCTCAGCTCGCCGACGACGCCGCACTCGTTAGTGCCGAGTTGCTGGCAAACGCACACCAGCACGGAATGCCGCCGGTCGTCGTCCATCTCGAATCTCGGGGACGCCGGGCGCTGCTCGAGGTGAGCGACGCAAGCCCGCGCTGGCCATTGGTGGTGCCTGCGAGCACGGCCAACATGACCGGCCGCGGCTTTGCCCTGGTCGATGCCCTCAGCGTGAACTGGGGCGTACGCGCAGAACACGCCGGTGGCAAGACGGTGTGGTGTGAGTTGTCGGCAGACCCGCACAGCGAGCCGACCAATGTCGATCTCGATGCGCTACTCGCGCGCGACGGAGCGCAAGACTCGGCCGAGCAGCGGTTCACCGTGGTGCTGGGCGATGTGCCCACCCAGATGCTGATCGCTGCAAAAGCGCACGTCGACAACCTTGTTCGCGAGTTTTCCCTTGCAGCTGCGGGCAATCGCGGTGGCACTACCACCGCGCCCGCGCACTTCGCAAGGCTGGTCGAGACGGTGGTGTTTCGGTTCTCGGACGCCCGAGAGTCGATCAAACGACAAGCCCTCGCGGCCGCCAAGCGCGGCGAGGCTCGCACGTCGCTGACGTTGACCCTTCCGTTGTCGGCTGCGGACGCGGGCGAGGCCTACCTGGCGGCACTCGACGAAGTCGACGGCTACGCGCGGGCGGCTCGCTTGCTGACACTCGAGACGCCGTCCGACCATCGGCTTTTTCGGCACTGGTACGTCGAAGGTGTGATCAACCAACTACGGCGCATCGGCCGTGGTGAGCCTCCCGGCCGCGTCGAGCCGTTCGAAGATCGACTGCTGGCAGCGGTGCGCCACTTGGCGGCGGCGCAGCGGGTGAGCGAGCAGGCCGCTCGTTTGCAGCGGGTAAGTGCGGCACTCGCGCGGACGAACACGCCCGAAGATGTTGCAGCGGTGGTGATCTCCGAGGCGGTGACCGCGCTCGGCGCCTCGGGCGGCGGGCTCCTCGTGCCGGCGTCCGACGGTGAGCATCTTGCGGTACCGGGTGCTGTCGGCTACGGCGAGAAGCTGATGGGCCAGCTGCGCCAAGAGCGCATCGACGCAGATCTGCCAGCGGCGACTGCGTTGCGCACTGCAACGGCGATCTGGCTGGAATCACAGGAGGAGCGAGACGCCCGGTTTCCGCAGATGCGCGGATTCGAGCCGTACACCATCGCCATGTGTGCGATTCCACTTGTCGTGGGCGACCGGTCGATCGGGGCGCTTCGGTTCAGCTTTAATGCGGTCAAGCTGTTCGACGACGTCGAGCGCAGCTTCGTCACAGCGCTCGCCGCGCAGACGGCACAGACGTTGCACCGAACCGAGCAATACGCGGCAGAGCGCGAGGCCGCCCACGGATTCCAGCGCGCGCTGTTGCCGGAGGCTCTGGCCCGCATCCCTGGCTGGGACCTTGCCGCGTATTACAGCCCCGCGGGTGGCCAGGAAATCGGTGGCGACTTCTACGACGTGGTGCCGGTTCCCGACGGCCGCATTGCGGCGATCGTCGGAGACGTCATGGGCCGAGGTGTGTATGCGGCCGCTGCGATGGCACAAATCCGCTCGGTCATTAGGGCCTACGTCATCGACGACGCCGACCCGGCCGCCGTGTTTAGACGCGTCGATGCATTCTTCGAAGCGTTCGACCTCGACCAGTTGGTGACCGTGTTGTATCTGCTCGTCGACCGTGACAGCAACGAGGTGCAGATCGGCAATGCCGGCCACCTGCCGCCGTTGCTTGTGACGCCGGATTCAGCCGACGTGCTTGCCGTCATCGGCGGCCTGCCGTTCGGCGCTGGCGGTGACGATCGTGTGATCACGACGATCACGCTCGAACCCGGGGCGGCGGTCGTCGCGATCACCGATGGGCTCGTCGAGCGCCGCGGCGAAGATATCGACGTCGGCGTCAGCCGGTTGCTCGATGCCACAACGGGTTGCGTTTGGCAGACACCTGAGGCGCTGGTGCGACGCCTGGTCGAGGCGGCGTCGACCCAACGTGAGGCCGACGACGATGTGACCGTGCTGGCCCTGCGGCGCGAATGAGTCCCGGCTCGCTCCGACGGGCGACACGCGGCGCAGGGCGCTGGCACGTCGTCCGGCCGTAGTGCACAATGTGACTGCTGGGACCAATGAGAAAGACAAGAGGACGTCGGGGAAGGCGCACCTTAAGTCACGTCTCTCGGAGGTTCTGGTGCCAACACGTGGCGTCCTGTACGTCCACTCAAGCCTGCCGGCGCTCAGCCCGCACGTCGAATGGGCCGTCGCTGGCGTTCTCGGTATGCCGGTGCGACTCGACTGGCAGCCGCAGCCGGTGTCGCCCGGAGCCGTGCGCACGGAATTCGCGTGGGCGGGCCAGCCGGGTTGCGCATCGCAGCTTGCCTCCGCGCTACGCGGTTGGCCGATCCGCTTCGAAGTGACCGAAGACCCAAGCCTGGGCTGCGACGGCGAGCGGTACGCGTTCACCCAAACCCTCGGACTGTTTCACGCGTCGACCTCGGCGAACGGCGATCTCGTCGTCCCCGAGAATCGGCTTCGGCAACTGCTCGCGTCCGGTGACGACGCGCGTGGCGGAATCGATCGGCTGCTCGGCGCGCCTTGGGACGCCGAACTCGAGACGTTTCGGCACGCGGGCGACGGCACCCCGGTTCGCTGGCTGCACGAAGTCGTCTAGGACGTGCCCGGTGCGCATCTTCCACTTCCCCCTCCGCGCGCACCGGGCCATTACTTGTTCGGCGGGCGGCGCCGGCTCCGAGCCATCGGCGTCGGCGCCGATCCCGCGCCAGCTCGTGCTGCTGCGCGACGAAGATGTTGCCGCGATGCGGGTGGGTAACGACGATCAGGCCGGACGCCGACCGGCACCGCGGCGCGGCGGGGACCGGAGAGCTGACCTCACCCACTGGTGAAAGCCCGGATGGGACCCGGCGATGGGCGCGACGTACTCGGCTGAC
>JBOGEK010000089.1:0-12736 GCA_050743645.1 Acidothermaceae bacterium | reverse complement strand
GACATTTGCGACGGTCGACAATGCCGAAATCACCCGGACGACGATCGGCGGCAAGGCGGTGGCCATCGCCCGCTACCCGGTTGTTGATGGCGGCCCACTCGACAGTGACGGCACGGTCAACGGAATCATCGTCGATCCCGTCGGGCTCGCCCGCACAACGGAGGCGTCGACGGCGCCAACCGCAACACCAACCGTGGCGCCGCGAGCTCCCACGTCGTCCACCAAACCGCCGGTACAGCACGTCAGCACCGGCACCTTGCCGTTTACCGGCGCGGGCGGAGTGGTGCCGCTGGGTATCGCCGCCACCATGTCGATTGCGCTCGGCCTTGTCCTCCTTCGCGCATCGCGAACTCGCAGGGTTTAGTCGGTCGTCCACCTCGGGTTCGGTGAAGATCCATCCGAGGTGGGTCTTCTTCACTGGCCAGCCCGCGGCCTATTGACACTCGGCGGGACTGTTCCTATGGTTACAAGCGTCAGCTTGTACAAGTATCTACTTGTAGAACATAGGAGCCTGAGATGAGCAACGCGATCAGTACGGAGACCGAGGATTTCACCGCCGTCCTTCACCTTCCCGCCAGTCCCGACACAATTTCCGGCTTGTTCGCCTCGGCTGCTGGCGTCAGCCAGTGGTGGGGCCCGACCGGAGGTGACGCCACGGTCGGCGGCACGCTTGTCACGACCTTCGGCGACTACGGCGCCAACGCGATGCGCGTCGTCGAGGTCGGGCCCGCGCGCGTTGTCTGGGAGTCGATCATTCCTGAGGGCGTCAAGCCAACCGCGCACGTGAAGGAGTGGCTCGGTACGACGATGGAGTTCGACATCGTGCCGGCGACCGAGGGCACCGAGCTCCGGTTTCGGCACGCGGGACTCACGCCGCAGCTGGCGTGTTGGGACGACTGCTTTGCCGGGTGGACGCAGTTCATGGCGAGTATCGAGGCCTTCGCCAAGACCGGCGTCGGCACCCCGTTCGGGGCGTGAGACTGTCGTCGGATGGCCGCGCCGAAGCAGTCGACGTCCGCAGCACCCGATGCGGTGCTGCGGGCGCTCGCCGACCCGCACCGGCGGCAGATCCTGCGGCTTGTGCAGCACGCCGAGCTGCCCGCCGGCCAGATCGCCGCGAGCTTTTCCCTTACCCAGCAAGCCGTTAGCCAGCACATCAGTGTGCTTAAGCAGGCCGGTCTGCTGACCGAGCGCCGAGAAGGACCTCGCCGCATATACGCCCTGCGTCACGAGTCGCTCGAGCCGGTGCGAGACCTACTGTCAGAGTTCTGGCCCGACGCCCTCGCTCGCTTGAAGACAGCCGTCGAGACGGCCCATCCGCGACCACCCAAGAGGCAGCTGTGACCGCCGAGATCCGAAACGACGTCATCGTTGCGACCGAGTACATCAACGCGCCACCCGAGGTCGTTTTCCCTTACTTCACCGACCCTGCGCTCATCGTCACGTGGATCGGCGACCGGGCCGAACTCGATCCGCGACCCGGCGGTGTGTTCTCCCTCGGCATGGGCGAGATCGTTGCCTGTGGCGCCTACATCGTCGTCGAGCCGCCCTATCGCGTCGTCTTCAGCTGGGGGGTTCCCGGCAATGCGACGCTGCCGCCGGGTGGATCGACCGTTGAGGTCGTGCTCACTCCGGACGGCGACAACACGATGGTTGTGCTCACGCATCGCGGCCTGCAGGTCAACCATCTCGACCAGCATCGGGCGGGCTGGGAGCACCAGCTCGGCCAACTGCGGAGTACCGCCGGTTGACGCTTCTCCGGGCCTTGGGCGTTGACGAGATCCGGAGTGTCGAACTCGATCGGTCTGGCATAACTGCTGGCTGACCGATGGTTTCTTGTCGTCAGCGTCGTCGTCATAGGAGTGGACTGTCGAAAGGAGATGCAGTGATCGACCTCGTTCCCGCCGCGCGCCGCACCGGAGCGCTGATCGCAGGAATCACCGACGAACAAATCGGGGTAGCAACGCCATGCCCGCGGTACACCCTTGGCGACTTGTTGGATCACGTCGATGGGTTGGCGCAGGCGTTCACGAACGCTGCGACCAAGCAAAGTCCGGAGGATGGCGGTCCGACCCCGTCAGGCGCGGCCCGCCAGCTCGGGCCCGACTGGCGCACCCGTATACCGAAGCGATTGCTCGCCATGGCTGAGGCCTGGCATGACCCGTCGGCATGGGAGGGCGTCACCGCTGCAGGCGGCGTACAGCTGCCGGGCGAGATCGCCGGTCTGGTGGCCCTGAACGAGACGATGGTGCACGGCTGGGACATCGCCCGAGCCACGGGCCAGGCCTATGACGTCGAAGCCGAACATGCCGAGCAGTGCATCCGGGTTATGGGCCCGCGCCCGGGCGAGGAACGTCTCGTCGGCGATGACGTGCCGTTCGGCCGCCCCTTCGACGTATCCCCGGACGCGCCGCCGCTTGACCGGCTCATCGCCACGATGGGCAGCAACCCGGACTGGGTTTCTGCCGAGCCGTGAGCTGTCCGCGGCGCGACCGCTTGGTCGGAGAACTTGGTCGGAGAACTCAGCAGGCGACCTTGGTCGGAGAATCTAGTGGGGGAACGCAAGCCCGTGCGTCTCTACCAATCTCGGAACGCTTTGTATGTCGACCTCCGCTCCGTACTCGGCAGCCAGCGAAGTCATCTTCGCGGGGGTCAGCTGGTCGTCGGCGGCAAGTTCGGTCAACTTGTCGAAGAAGTTCTCGAAGCCAGCCGGAGAAATGATCTCCAGGACGCGCGCCGTGCTGTCAGTTGCATTCCAGAACGTGTGCCACTGCCCGCGCGGCTTGAACAGCAGGTCGCCGGCTTCGGCGTACACGAGCTCGTCGCCTAGGACCGCACCCACTCGGCCTTCCAGAACGAAGCTGTACTCATCCTCGCGGGTGTGACGATGCAAAGGCCCCGCGAGCGCGCGCGGTTGCATCGGATGCTCGACCATCGCGAAGCCTCCTCCCGACTCCGCTCCGTTGACCATGAAGCGAATGCCGGTGCCACCCAACTGCCCCAGCTTGCCATCGTGCGGACCCACCAGTCGCACTGTCGACATCGGCCCTCTCCTTTCCGCTATACACTGTGTTCAGTGATTTCGGGATCGTAGCACCATGTGGCGACGCCCGACAGGTGCACTCCGAAGCGGTGCCAGCGCCACGGCGTGGACCGCAGCCAACGCAATACGATTTGCGGCACACCAGGAAACGAGCCCGTTTTGGCTATGTCAGACAACCAGCGCAAGTACGAACTGAAAGCTCGCGCGGAGCAAGTCGCTGAGACACGGCAACGGATCGTGGAAGCCGCCGCGGGTCTGCACGTCGAGGTCGGACCGGCGCGAACGACGATGACCGAGATCGCCCGTCGGGCCGGGGTGCAACGCGCCACCGTCTACAGCCACTTTCCGGACGACGGAGAGTTGTTCGCCGCGTGCGGCGACTACTCGCTGGCGAGAAATCCTCCGCCCGACCCATCGGCAGCGTTGGCGCTGGACGAGCCAGTCGATCGCCTCAGGGCTGTGCTGGCGTCGTTCTACGCCTGGTACCGAACGGCCGCCCGTGGGCTCGAGAACCTGCAACGGGATCGACGTGGCCTACCCGGCCTCGACGAAGCGATGGTGAGCCGCGTCGACCAGCCGATCAGTCGGTTGGTCGACGCGCTCGCCGCTGGTTTCGCAGTCGGAAACCGCCGCCGTGACGACGTACACGCCATGGTGGCGCTTGCCCTCGACTTCTGGACGTGGCGACGGCTGGCCGCCGAAGGCTTGTCAGATGAGAACGCGGCGGCGCTGATGGCCGGCGCCGCCTTGGCATCTGGCGGGCTGCTCGGCAAGCGTTGACATAGGACGACGAGGGGCTGCGGGCCGGCCGCACTCATTCCCGGCCGGCTAGCGTCGGCTGTTCGGAGGTTGTTCGGGCGTCAATCACCGGCGCACGGCTAGTGCGTACCGCTCCGATCCTGTTTTGTTCCGACGATGCACCGCGCCAGGCCCGGAACCCGGACCCTGCCGTTGTTGCCGTTAGTCGTGAACGCGCTCACCTTCGCAATGGCATGTGCCCGAATCCGCTCCTGCGCGGCTTTGTCGACCTGCTGAAGCGCCGCAACCACAAGCGAGACGTGTTCGCTGATCATGTCCCAATACTGCTCGGGCGATTGCGTCACGAGTTCGACGCCGACGTCCGACTCGGCAATATCGCGCAGGCCCGCGCCCTGGTACAGGGCGCTCACGAATCCCGGTGCGGCGCAGCGGAACATATTCGGCCCGTCCGGATCGGCGGAAGGGACTACCGCCTCGGTCGCGATTGCTTGAGTGGCGATCGCCGTCCACGGATTTTGCTCGGGTCTGACCCATACCGATGAGCAGATGCGTCCGCCCGGCTTAAGCACCCGCTTGAACTCGGCGGTCGCCTTGGCCAGGTCGGGGAAGAACATGTACCCAAAACGCACCGAGACGCTATCGAATGAAGCGTCGTCAAATGGCAAATTATCGGCGCTGCACACCTTCGTTTCGATATTGGCTATGCCTTGCGCTTTGGCTCGTTGCGCGGCGATGTCGAGCATCTCGGCGACGAGATCGGTCAGCACGACGCGTCCCTTCGGGGACAGTTTCGCGATACTCAATCCAGGTTCACCCGTACCCGCGGCAACATCGAGATGATGCTGGTTCGCAGCGATGTCGAGACGCTCGATCATCGCTGCGTCGACCGGGCCCAACTGATCCATGATGACCGAGTCCCACTTTTCCCAGCCCGCGGATAGCCCGGCCCATGCGACTCGCTGGGCGTCTCTGATCTCATCGGCCCTCGGCATCGGACCTCCCTCCGGTGACGCATGAACCTACTCCTCGCGCGATTGCACGATGGCCGATCTGGAAGATCAAGGCGGCGGTACCCATCGATGGCGAGCGTGGCGCCGATCCACGGATCCGGTATGCGAGGTACCGCTCGACGCTTCGAGCACCGGCGCTGTTATCGAGTGGTAGCGACTCCCGCTTTTCAGTCAACATGTCATGGTGTTTGAAGCCGCCGACGTGGTCTGGTTGCAGCGCTTGCTTGCCGATGCGGGCGTTTCGTGGTGCATCGTCGGCGGCTGGGGTGTGGACGCGCTCCTCGGCGAGGAGACACGATCGCACAAGGACTTGGACGTGCTGATTGACCGCGCCTGTCTTCAACTTGCGCTGGACGTGCTTATCGCCGCTGGTTTCCGTCCTTCCTACGTGTGGGAAGAGAACCGGCCAATGAGCGGCGATGGTTCTTGCGCGGGTCGCGATTCCGCCTTCGTGATGGCCGATTCGGAGGGCCGCGAGGTCGACGTCCACGTGTATGAGTCGGTAGGAACCCGCGTCCGTCCGCTGTGGAACACGGATCATTACCTTGCCAGCGGTGACCTTGCCGCTGTCGGCGTCATCGCGGGAGTGACAGTTCGGTGTATGACGTCGCAGAAGCAACTGGAGACGCACAGGGGATATGACCTGCCCGAAGCGCAGAAAGGTGACGTCTCCTACCTTGAAGCGTTGCTGCGTGATGAGCGCAGCGCAACCGCCGATCCGAACGCGTGTCGACGAGGTGCGGCTGATGGCCGGCACGGCAGTGCCTGATTCCTGGCGCCTCGTTGCTCGATTGCCGTTGCGCGCTTGATCTCGCCGTTGTCCCGTAACGCCGTCACAACAGCCTGTGCGCGCGCCACTACGCAGAGATTGCGGCGCTGAAATTGTGTCGACTTACGACATTGCCTGGGTAGCTCTCTGTAGGCCGAACAGATGATGCAGCCAAACGGATGGTGATCACATGCGTGCGCGAGGAGCAGCTTTCGTCGGCGTCGCAGTAGCTTCAGCGGTAGCTGGCGGCGTATCGGCACACTATTGAGCAGAAGACCGCGAAAATGTCGTTGAACGAAAGTGTTGCGGCGAGCGGTGGGCAAGCGGGCAGCGGCGGAAGCGAGACGATAAGCGCAGACGGCGCGGTTGACTTCGCCTCGCAGGCGGCCGATCTCAACCTGTCGTTCCAAGGTCAGCAGGCGGAGATTCGCGAGATCAGGTCGAACGTCTTCTTCCATGTACCTGCGTCGTTGATCAAACAAGTTCCGGGCGGGAAGCCGTGGATTAGCTTGGATCTCGACAAAATCAGCCAAGCAAAGTTCGGCGCGAGTCTGACTTCTCTCACGCAGACGTCGCAAGCGAATCCGAGCGAGATGCTGAGCTACCTGCAGGCGGTGTCGAGCTCCGGTGTACACAAGGCTGGGACGACGACGATTCGCGGGAGCCAGACGACCGAGTATGCCGCCACGGTCGACTTGCAGAAGCTCGCCTCTCACCAAAAACTCCCCGGCCGCGCAACAGGCTGTTAAGAGGCTCGAAAACCAAATGGGAGCCGCGGGCTATCCGGTCAAGGTCTGGATCGATAGCAGCGGACTCGTCCGCCAGTTGCAGTTCGCGATCAGCGCGTACCCCAATGCGGCGGCGAGCAGTGCGGGTGCGAGCGCAGCTCCGCCTGCGAGCGGAAATGCACCGGCGGCGTCGATGGCGATCGCTGTCACGGTCACCTTGCAGTTTTACGACTACGGCACGCCAGTGTCGGTGAGCGCCCCGCCTTCCGACCAGACCGTCGATCTCACGAATCAGCTCGCGAGCAGTTCGCCTTCAGGGTGACTCGCGCTCGCCCGCTGAACAGCGCGGAGCTTTTGCGTCAGGCCGGGGCGCGACCGTAGGTGATCGCATGCACCGGCGTCAGATCGACGTGCCCGATCTCAACAAAGCCGTGCCGTGCAAGTAGATCGTCGTACACCGCGCGCGGCAGCAGCTGGTCGTCGATCTGCGCCTCGAAGAATTGGATGCCGCTCATGACGCGCCCTGGGACGCTGCGCAACGCGTCGAGCGAGTCAGGGAACGGAAAGTCCGAGATGACGAACCATCCGTCTGGCTCAAGGGCATCGCGGATGTTGCGCGTCACGCAGTCGATGTCGCGGCATTCGTGCATTGAGATGTTGTTGACGATGCAGGTCGCTGGTTCGTCAAGCCCCATCGCTTCGAGCGGACTGTGTACTAGGCGGCAGCGATCCATCACGCCCGCGTCACGGAGTCTTTTCTCTGCGAGGTCGATCGAGTGCTTGTCGCCGTCCACGCCGACGATCTCGCAGTTCGGATACGTCTGCGCGAACCGCAGCATGCCGACGCCGGAGCCACAGGCGGTATCGACGATGCGACCGCCCTTGTCGAGGCGCTCCGCCAAACCTGGCACCTGCGCAATCCCGCCGGGCACGAGTCGGGTGTAGAAGGGTAGCCCGGTGTCGGCGACACCCGCGATCCAGTCGGGGCTGCAGGAATCCCACCACAGCCGCTCGCCGCTTCGAAGGACGGACTCGAAGCGGTCGAACACCTCGCGTTGCTCCAAAACCGTGAAGACGCCACCAAGGTAGGCCGGATGCGTCGTCTCGAGTAGCAGCGTCGCCGTGTGCGGCGCGAGCCGATAGCGCGCCTCCAAAGTGGCTGACGACGTCGCGCCGTCCGCGTCGCAGACGCCGCTCGCGACCGCGCCTCGACACCACACTGCAACGTAGAACGGGTCGAGGTTGAGCCGCTCCGCGAGCTGATCGGCAGACAGGCCGGTCGGCGCGTCGTCGTCTGCCAGCGTTTGGATCAGCCCTTGGCGGAGTCCGACAGCGACGACCCGGTGCGCGACGAACCCGGCAATGTGTGTGAGCAGGCGGGATGACTGTTCGCGGATTGTGTCGGACGGCGTAACAGGTGCTGGGTTTGTCGTTGCGGTTGTCATAGCGTGCTCCAGTTGACGGGTTCGGATGACCCAGCTTGCATGTGGCCGTGTGTGCGGGACTAGTTCCGTTCGTGTAGTGCGCCGGTACAGGATCTGTACTAGATCGGGCGCCACGGCCTATCGTGCGGACGACGGCGCAGCGGGAGGCAGCCATGAGTGCGTACGGCCAGTTTTGCCCTGTGGCTAAGGCGATGGAGCTACTCGATGAGCGTTGGACGATGCTCGTCGTGCGCGAATTGTTGGTGGGCAGCCGCTATTTCAACGACTTGCGTCGAGGCGTGCCCCGAATGTCACCCGCGCTGTTATCGAAACGGTTGCGGACCCTGGTGAGTGCGGGCGTGGTGGAGCGCAGGCAGCACGGTGGCCGGATCGCGTACGCCCTGACCGAGGCAGGTACGGAGTTGTATCCGGTGGTCGAAGCGCTCGGCCGGTGGGGCGTGCGCTGGGTCCCGCAGCTTGGCGACGAGGATCTCGATCCGCACCTGCTCTTGTGGGACGTTCACCGCAATCTCGATCTCGCCGCGATGCCTGACGGCCGAACTGTGCTGCATTTCCAGTTCCCCGACATCCGGGGCCAAGCGGCAACGTGGTGGATCGTCGTCGCGACGGATGGCGTCGATATCTGCGACAGCGACCCTGGCTATCCCGTCACCGTGTCGGTCACGGCGCCACTCAGGACGATGACCGCCCTTTGGCGCGGCGACATCACTTGGGCGCAGGCCGGCCGCGACGGCCTTGAGCTCGACGGACCCGCGTGGGCGCGCCGCGCGCTGCCACGTTGGCTTCGATTGTCGACGTTCGCGACCGTGCCCCGCGTTGTCGGGACGCAGCGGTAGCGCGGGAACCGAGTTTCGCCGACCCCTGGCCCACTAGTCGATGCCGTAGCTGTTGATCTTTTCGGGGTAGATCCGAATGAATGCTTCGCCGAAGCCAGGCCCGAGATCAGCGCCTCCTTCGGGCACCGCGTCGGCTCGGCCGCGGATCTCGAGCATTCGCGGCGTCCAAGGGTTAACCGAAGCGAGGTCGTCGATGACGATCGCCGCCCAGCTGTTCGCTTGCACGTCGCGGTATTTCTTCGTCGTAGCCACGTGCATGCCGCCGGCGTCGATCGTCCCGAGCTCAGGGTTGTACCGAAACGATGTCGGGACGACGTGCGGCTTGTGGTCGTTTCCTGCTGTGGCCAGCCGTCCGAGCCGCTGGCTGGCGAGGTAGGCGATCTGCGCCGTGGTGAGGTTTGCCATGTATTCACAGTAAACACGTTCAGCGGCCTGCGGACTCGTCAACGGCCGCTCGTCCGGTGACGACGGGATTTCGACCATCATCGGGGTGCTCGTCGCGGCGGCTCCGGCGGTTGACCGCCACCGTAGGAGAACCGCTTGCCACTTTCATCGACGCCGTAGACCGCCATGTTGCTCGGCAGCTTTCCATCCTGAAGGAGCGGTCGCGGATCCACGCCGTGCGCGATCGCACGGCGGACCAGGTGAGCGCGGGCTTGCTCGGCGCGATAGCCGGGATGATGTGCTTGACCGCCGACGTGTTCGCCGCTGCGCGTGCCCGCCTCGATTTCGGTCCGGATCCGTTGGCCGTAGCGGGCGAGCTCGGCCTCGAACTCACGCTGATTGTCGTACGCCGCAACCACCACGTTGCGTCGCTCTCCGCGTTCGGGATCGAATCGGTAATGGTGGATAACCCATCGCCACATGGTGTCGTCCTCGGAATCCACCTGCCCCACGTCGACAACCTAACTGAAGTGCCAAGCGACAAGTGCTTCGGTGTGCAAGAAGCCGGCGATGCCCAGTCGCGACATACTGGCTAGCCGATCGCGGCCTTCACTAGCTCGACAACCTTCTTCTCTACTGCGGGGCTCCACTTCTTCAGTGCGTACGACACCGCCCACAGGTCGCCGTCGTCGAGATGGGCAGCGTCTTGGAAGCCGAGGGTCGAGTAGCGGTAGTTGAACTTGCCGGAGTCCTGGAAGAACACGACGACCTTGCCGTCCGCGTTGGCGTAGGCCGGCATTCCGTACCAGGTCTTCGGCGCCAGTTGAGGAGCCGCAGCCGTCAGCGCCATGTGCACGCGCTCGGCAAGCGCACGGTCGTCAGGTGCCATCTGCGCAATCCTGTCGATGACCGCCTGAAGCCCGTCGGCCTGCTTCGCGCCCTGCTTGCCTTCAGCACGCAACTCGGCGGCCCGCTCCTTCATCGCGGCGCGCTCCCCGGCGCTGAAGCCGTCGGATTCAGTCTTGGCGTTCTTTGCGGGCATTCCGAGCTACCTTTCGACGATCGAGCGTGGACGCCGAGATGCCGGCTGTCTCAACGAAGGCTAAGCCTGACAACACCCTGGCGCTTCTCGATTCCTGATCGATCGCTTCTGTTACCTCGGTCCGAGCCCGAGACCGCGACGTCCGATCTCATTGAGGTCATCGACGTTGAAGCGATTCGGCCACGCTTGTTCGTAGTCTTCGGCAGGAAAGTCGCTCGGGCTCGAACCGGTGAGGAACGCCTCGCGCGCGGCGGCAGCGTATGTCTCGTTGCGCGGGCACCACGGGGCTGCGGGGATGTACATGACGTTGCCCCAGCCTTGTTGATTCGTGACCGGCGCGACGCTGTGGATCATGTCGCAATGCCACCAGACGGAGTCGCCCGCCTTGACGTCGGGGATGCCACTGAGCGCATTCATCAACAGTGAATGCCATTTCTCGCCGGCAGGAAAAACCTGGTTGACCGTGACGCCGCACATATCGTCGTCCGGCACGTCGGAAAGCAGTGGGCGAAGCATGAGATAACCCATCGCCGCAGGGATTGGCACGGTGTGCAGGACGCCCTGGTCGTGGTTCATGTCGCACAGCGCCGTCCAGCCTTGAAAGGTGCGAAACGCCGAGCACATCGTGCTGCCGGGGTACTGCGGGCCGGCCGTGCGATATGCGGCGTCCCACGGGTCGTATTGCTCGACCGTGCCGTCGAACAGGTGCCGGAAAGCCTTCTGGTAGGCCGAGGTCATCCAAAGGTCGAGCGTCCCGGGATCGAGGTGAGTGCCGAGCCCTTTCGAGTTCACGCCCGGTGGCCGGCGGCGGATCCGGTCGGGATAAAGCGAGTCGCGCTCGGGGTCGAACCACTGCGCGCCGTCCGACTCGTTTTCCCATTGACTGTTGAGAAAAGCCTGCACCCGCGCCATTCGCTCGCTTTGGCGTGCTTGCATCTGTGCCGGAGACCAGTAGATCGGATAGATCTCGGGCTTCGAGCCGACACTGCCGAAGAAATCGTCGCCCGGACCTCGGTAATTCTCGAAGAACTGGTTGCTCTCGACGTATTCGACGATGTTGGCGTCCCAACCCAACGCTTGGTCGCGTTCGAAGTGCCCGCGCACGACCAGGCAACCGCGATCGCGCAACTTCTGCCGATCCGTGGGGGAGACGGTGCCTGCTTCGATGTCTGCGTAGTCGATTACGGGCCAGATCGTTTCGCCGCGAGCTTTTGCGGCCACGACCTCGTCGACTGCAGCGCCAACGCGCTGTTCGATCACTGCGAAGATCTCGTGGACCGAGCGGCCAGAAGCATCGATCCTGGCTCTCAGTGCCGCTTTGATCTCGCGGATCGCCGCAGGCAGATCAGCAGGTGTCGACTCCCAGTGGGGGAGCGCCGGCAGCGACGCGGCTTCTGAAGCGGGGGCGACAGTCACGGCGCACTCCTTTGGTTAGGGCTCGCAACTAGAAAGAACTGTAGGCCGCGTTCCCGTTCTAGGCAACACTCCTGACTAAACTTGCGCCATGCCGCCTCCCAAGCCGTCTCTCGACCTGCTCCGAGCGCTGACCGACGAGCACGTCCTGCGTGCGCTGATGCAGGAGCGTCGGCTGACGCGCGCCGAACTCGCCGTCCACACAGGAATTTCGAAGCCCACGGTCTCCGAAAGTGTGCGCCGCCTCGCCGAGGTCGGGCTCCTTTCCGACACCGGTGAGCGGACGACGGGCCGCGGCCGCATCGGTTCGTATTACGCGCTTTCCGCTGACGTCGGCTGCGCTCTCGTGGTCAGCATTGCGCCCGAAGGTGTGGTGGCGGAAAGCCTCGACGCCTACGGTGACGTGATCGCCCGGACCGACCGTGCTGTGCAGCGACCGGCCCGCCCGGCACAGGTGGCCAGAGCATTGAAGGCAGCGGCGCGGGCGGCGGCCGGTGCTGCGCAAGCGCCGATCCGGCTCGCGGTCGTGAGCGCGGCGGATCCGGTGGATCGAACCACCGGCCGCCTGGTCCACCTGCCCGACGCGCCTTTTCTGGTGGGCGAGGTATCGCCGGTCGAGGTCCTGAACGGCGTGGTCGACGGTCCTGTGCTGGTCGACAACGACGTGAACTGGGCAGCGCTCGCCGAACGTGAAAGCGCGGACGGCGAGGGCGCGACGGCGCTGCAACTCGATGATTTCGCCTATCTGTTTCTCGGTGAGGGGCTCGGTTGCGCGGTCGTCAGCGATGGGGACGTGCGGCGCGGAAGTACGGGTATCGCAGGCGAGATCGCGCACCTGCTGACCGTCGGCGCACGGGGTCGCGCCGTCCACTTCATCGACATTTTCGACGAACTCGGGCTGCGGCGCGCCGGATCGACCGCGATCGACGTCGACGCGTTGCTGAAAACCTTGCAGCGTAAGGATTCTCGAGGTCGTGCAGTGCGCGAGGCGCTCGCCAACGCGATCAGCGGCGTGCTCGCGGCGATAGTGGCGCTGACGGATCCGCGGCTGATCGTGATCGGTGGCACCTGGGGCGCGATGCCGTCGGTTCTCGATTCGGTGGGCGCCGCATTCGAGATGCTGCCACGGCACGTGGCGATCCAAGCGGCGTCGGTCACTGTCGAGCCGTCGCTCGTCGGTGCGCGGCAGCAGGCTTTGCGTGACCTTCGTGCTGAGATCGTCTTGAGCACGCATTCTTGATTCGTTCAAGAAAATGGGGTAAGACTGCGAGAGTGCCGACGACCACGGAGTTCCACCGCATGCTGCG
>JBOGEK010000088.1:0-2547 GCA_050743645.1 Acidothermaceae bacterium | reverse complement strand
GGCCGAACCGCTCGAGAATGCGGGCGTCGTCCCAGCCCAGTGCCTTCAACAACACGGTGACGCTCTGCTTGCGCTTGCGGTCGACGCGGACGCCGACGGCGTCCCGCTTGTCGATCTCGAACTCGAGCCACGCGCCGCGACTTGGGATGATCTTGCAGCCGAAGACGTCCTTGTCGGAGGTCTTGTCGATCGCCTTGTCGAAGTAGACGCCGGGCGAGCGCACGAGCTGCGAGACGACGACCCGCTCGGTGCCGTTGATGATGAAGGTGCCCTTGTCGGTCATCAACGGGAAGTCGCCCATGAAGACGGTCTGGCTCTTGATCTCGCCGGTGCCGTTGTTCACGAACTCCGCGGTGACGAACATCGGAGCGGAGTAGGTGAAGTCACGCTCTTTGCACTCGTCGATCGAGTTCTTCGCCGGCTCGAACCGGTGGTCGCGAAACGACAGCGACATGGTGCCGGAGAAGTCTTCGATCGGGCTGATCTCTTCGAAGATCTCTTCGAGCCCCGACGACGTGTTGACGTCGTCACGGCCGGCCTTGCCGGCAGCCTCGACACGCGCCTTCCAGGCGTCGTTGCCGAGCAACCAATCGAAAGAGTCGACCTGTAGTGCGAGGAGGTTCGGAACCTCTAGTGGTTCACGGATTTTGGCGAAGGATGCGCGGGGCGGGGCGGGTACGGATGAGCGGGCAGAATGGGTCGAGGTGCTGCGCGAGGCGGCCAAGTGGGGTCCTTCCAGGGCTCGCGGTGTCGTCGTGCGCACGACGGACCGCCCTTGGCTAGCCACAGCTTTTGATCAGCGAACTGATCGCGATCATCGCCGGGGCATGCTTCGGGTGGTCAGAGGACAGCGCAAAAGAGCAGTGTAGCCAATGGGCGCACTGCTGTCGAGGCGGCATCGGAGCGAGCCGCCCAGGGACCCCACGTCAACGTATTCACAGGCACTGCGAGGATGCGCGCTTAGTGCCCATGGCGTCAAGCACAACGGCCCGATTGTGGATACCCGGCCACTCCGAGATCACCCGAACGGGCGCCACCGGAGCGCTGTTGGCGCCGACCGCCGGTTGAGCAGTTACGGCGGCGACACGCCGCGGCGACCGATGCGCATCTGCCCACTCGCGGTCCGGCGAAAGAAACCGCCGGCCACCCATGACGGGTGACCGGCGGCTCTTGCTGTGCTGACGTGCTATTTACTTCATGGTCACCTTGGCGCCGGCACCCTCGAGGGCTGCCTTTGCCTTCTCTGCGGCTTCCTTGTTGACCTTCTCGAGAACCGGCTTCGGTGCGCCGTCGACGAGGTCCTTGGCTTCCTTCAGGCCGAGGCTGGTGAGTTCGCGCACCGCCTTGATGACCTGGATCTTCTGGGCGCCGGCGTCGTCGAGGACGACGTCGAACTCGTCCTGCTCCTCGGCGGCTTCGGCGGCGCCGCCGCCACCGGCAGCCGGCGCGGCCGCAACCGCGACCGGTGCAGCAGCGGTGACGCCGAAGGTGTCTTCGAACTGCTTGACGAACTCGGAAAGCTCAATGAGCGAAAGCTCCTTGAACGCGTCGATGAGCTCGTCGGTGCTGAGCTTCGCCATGGTGGCGGTCCTTCCTGAAAAGTTGAACGGCGGAGAAACGGTGGGACGGGCTAGCCCTCTTCGCCGTCGGACGGCGCTTCGGTGTCGGCAACTGCGTCGGTTTCTGCAACTGCGTCGGTTTCTGTAACTGCGTTGCTCGCCTCGGCTTCGTCGGCTGCCGGTTCTGCTTCGGCTGCCGGTTCTTCTGCGGCTTCGGCAGTTGCGGGCGCCTCGACCGCGGGCGCACCTTCGGCGGTCTTGGCCCGAAGTGCCTCGGCCAACCTGGCGGCTTGCGCGAGCGGTGCTTGGAACAGCGCGGCGGCCTTGGCGAGCGTGGCGTTAGCCGCCCCGGCCACCTTGGAGAGCAGAACCTCGCGGGATTCGAGGTCGGCAATCTTGGCGATCTCGGCGGCCGAGATCAGCTTGCCGTCGAGCACGCCGCCTTTGATGACGAGCAGCGGGTTGGCCTTGGCGAAGTCGCGGAGGCTCTTGGCGGCCTCCACGGGGTCACCCTTGACGAACGCGATTGCCGACGGACCTTGCAACAACTCTTCGAGCTGAGCGAGGCCGGCGTCGCGAACCGCGATCTTCGACAGGGTGTTCTTCACCACGGCGTACTGCGTGGTCGCACCGAGACTGCGCCGCAACTGGGTGAGCTGCGACACGGTGAGACCGCGGTACTCGGTGAGCACGGCGGCGTTCGAGCTACGGAAGTTCTCCGTGAGCTCTCCGACGTCGGTCACCTTGTCAGGCCTTGGCATTGAGTTGCTGGCCTCCTTCCGGGGTGGGCGCCGGCGTCGTCGCAGCCCGAAGGATTCCGTCAAAGCAAAACGCCCCGGCGCAGGGGGCACGGGGCGTGTCGGCGAGCTCAACATCAGCCAGCCGGACGAACGTGAACCTGCGCGGGCCGCCCGCTTTCACGGGACCTTCGGGAGTCTCGAACTCGCAGTTCTCACGAAATACGGTTTCGTTGGACGCCGACCGGCGG
>JBOGEK010000087.1:0-2112 GCA_050743645.1 Acidothermaceae bacterium | reverse complement strand
GTGTACACCATGGCGGCGTTCGCAGAGTCGATGCTGTCGACCGTGCCGTGGTAGGAACCCTGGGCCAGTTCGAGGACCGGCGCGCCGATGGGCGTGATCGCGGTTCGTGAAATCTCAAACCCGTGACCGGCGATTGTGCAGCTCATGCCGCTGGTCGCCGACGTGCAGTGGAAGCCAGCCACGTCGACCGCATTGCCATAGGCCACGGTGGGAGTGCCCTCGCCCGGGTTGCCGACACAACTGTCGCCGACACAGACCTTGACGGAGCCGGACGGCGACAGCGTCACCGACTGCGCCGGCGACATCGTTTGGCAGTACGCCGCGGTCGGCACCCCGCCGCCGGAATCGATCTCGCAACTGATGTTGCCGGACGGCGATAAGAACTCCTGCGCGGTGGCGCTGGCGGTAGCGCTGGCCGAACTGCTGGGTTGGGCAGCCGAGCTCGAGGCGACGGTGGGCGAGGCGGGCGAGCCCGTGTTCGCAGCGCTGCTGCTCGGTTGCGTAGGCGACCCGGTCACGGCGGCTGGCAGGCTCGACGACGGGGCCGCCGTAACAGACCCGTTCGATGCGGCGGGCTTGGCGGAGCCGGTGCACGCGGCGGCGCAAAGCGCCAGGCCAAGGGCGGAAATTCCGGCGAAGGTGCGCCACGCAACCGTTCGCACTGAGCGCTTCGGTTTTGGTTTCACCCGAGCACCCTAAACGATCGACGAAACCAGTCGGCGACCGCCGAAATCAGGTCGTCGCAACTGTCGATTCAGGCCGGTGCCGTTCGTCGTCCGTGCAACGATCCAACTTCAAGGAGGCACCATGAAGTACCTGATGATGGTCTGCATCGACCCGACCGAAAACGTCGAGCCCGACGCGGGCGGCTACACGATCGAACAGTGGGTCGACGAGATGGATTCTCGTGGTGTGAGGCTGCTCGGCGATCGGCTTAGGCCGCCGTCCGACGCTACGACGGTGCGGGTGCGCGGTGGCGAGCTGGGCCTTACCGATGGCCCGTTCGTCGAGACGAAAGAGTTCATGGGCGGCTTCGACCTTCTCGAATGCGCCGACCTCGACGAGGCGATCGAAGTCGCGTCGAAGCACCCAATGGCGCGCGAAGGCATGATCGAGATCCGCCCGTTCTGGCCTTTCGAGTAAGCGTTAAATGACGTCGGACGTCGAAAAAGCGGTCAGCGACGCGTTCCGTGAAGAGTGGGGGCGCGTCGTCGCCACGCTGATCAGGGTCACCGGCGATTGGGATCTCGCCGAGGAGTGTGCGCAAGACGCTTTTGCGCGCGCGTTTGAACGGTGGCCTCGCGACGGCATTCCGACCCGGCCCGGGGCATGGCTGACGACGACCGCCCGCAACCGCGCATTAGACGCGTTGCGGCGGCGGGCGGTCGAAGCAGCAAAACTGCAGGAGGTGGCTGCCGTGGCGGACTTTGACGGTGCTGACACCGGGCTTGACGACAGCGGCATTACCGACGATCGGCTGCGGCTGATATTCACCTGCTGCCATCCGGCTCTTGCGCCGCAGGCTCGGGTGGCGTTGACGTTGCGCACGCTGGCTGGGCTCACGACGTCAGAGATTGCCCGCGCGTTCTTGGTTCCCGAACCGACGATGGCGCAGCGTCTGGTTCGAGCCAAGGCGAAAATTCGACAGGCCGGCATTCCCTTTCGAGTGCCGCCCGCTCACGTGTTGCCGGAACGGTTGGCGGCGGTTCTCGGCGTCCTGTATTTGCTGTTCAACGAGGGGTATTCGGCGACGGCCGGGAGTGATCTGATCAGGGGCAACCTCACTGGCGAAGCGATCCGGCTGGGTCGACTCCTTGCGCAGCTGATGCCCGACGAACCTGAGGTGCTCGGTCTTCTTGCGTTGATGTTGTTACACGACGCTCGCCGCGATGCCCGAGTCGATGACGTGGGTGACCTGGTGTTGCTTGAAGACCAGGACAGAAATCGCTGGCATCGAACGGAAATCGACGAAGGCGTTGCGGTTCTCGAGGGCGCTCTTCGACTGGGTCGGCCTGGTGCATATCAAATACAGGCCGCTATCGCGGCGTGTCACGGGACGGCGGCGAGCGTGACCGCTACCAACTGGGTCGAGATCGCAGCGCTGTATGGGGA
>JBOGEK010000086.1:0-11300 GCA_050743645.1 Acidothermaceae bacterium | reverse complement strand
CGCCACGGCAGACCGCGACGGACTGCACACGCCCGGCGGGAGCCCGACCCCGTGACGCGAGCTGGCGCAGCGGGCTAGAGTCACCATTCGTGACGATGATGATGGCGGTCAACTTCACCCGTTACGGGCGGCTGTATTACCTCGACCCCGGTTCGCACCAGCCGAAAGTCGGCGACAAGGTGCTCTTTCCAACCACGGCAGGCAACGAGGTGGCCGAGTGCATCTGGGCACCGACGTACGTTACCGAAGACGTGGGCGGCCTGCCGGTATGCGCGGGCTTCGCGACGTCCGCTCATCTTGAGCGAGACGAACGCAACCGATCGCGGCGGGCCGAGGCACGGGTGGCGGCGCGCCGTCTCGTGCGCACGCATGGGTTACCGATGAAGGTTGTCGGTGTCGACTTCCTCGACGGCGACGGCAGTTTCGTCATCTACTTCAGCGCGCCGCATCGCGTCGATTTCCGAGCACTGGTAAAAGATCTCGCTCGATCTCTGAATGCCCGCATCGAGTTGCGGCAGCTCGGTGCGCGTGACGAAGCCAGGGTGCAGGGCGGCATCGGGCCATGCGGCCGCGACACCTGTTGCTCCACCTTTCTCAAGGATTTCGAGCCGGTCAGCGTGCGCATGGCGAAGGATCAGGACCTACCGCCGAACCCGCTGAAGATTTCGGGTGCCTGCGGCCGACTGATGTGCTGCCTCAAATACGAGCATCCGCTTTACACCGACTTCAAGGCAGACTTGCCGCGGATGGGAAGTGCTGTTGATTCACCCGAAGGCGAAGGCACATTGGTCGGCTACAACGTGCCGGGCGAGTCAGTCGTGGTGAAGCTCAAGGAGTCGGGCAAACGTTGTGTTTGCAGCAAGGCCAGCGTTTGCGGGTCGCGTATCGAGTACGAGACGGCCTACGGCTCAGAAAACGAATAGAGCGGACGACGCAAGGCTCTGCGTCGTCCGCCTCGTTCTTGTCGAGTGCGGCTAGTTCGTCAGGACGGGTAATCGATGACGTCGACCGGAATCGTCGACACACCTTGGGCGACACCGCCGGTGTCGTTGATGACATGGGTGATCGTGCCCACTCCGCCGAGTGAAACCGTCAACAAGTCGTGTAGCTTCACGCCGACGGTATCCGGTACTTCGAATGCGTGGTACGCGTTCACCGTCGGGTCGGTGCTGAAGTTGCAGTAGCTGCCCAAGCCCCAGCCTTCGAAGGTCTTGACGTTGTCGCCGACCTTGAACGCCGCGTAGCCGTTCATGCTGCCGTCCATCCAGGCAGCCTGGTTCGGGGGATCGTAAGGCATCTCGTTCTGAAAAAAGATGGCCTGGCCGCCCTCGCCGTTCCAGATCACCTCTTGCTGTTGGTAGTGCTCGACGAACATTCCGTAGGCCGTTACCCGATCACCGTTGACGATCAGGCCGGTGTCTGCGGGGTTGGTGGTCCAGCCTGCGCCCGCACCGTGATCGGCCCGCCACGCCCAGATGTGGTCGATGATGACGTCATTGCTGTTGACCAACAGGCTCGTCGTCGCCGAGCCCGGGCCAGCGCCCCCGATCCGGAAGAACACATCCTGAATCGACGTGGGGTCCGATGAGTGGTTTTTCTTCGAGCCAGTTTTACCGACCTGTAGGAGTACCGGCGAGTTCACGGTGCCGGCGTCGAACAAGATTCCCGAGAGCTTCACGCCATCAACGTCGGCCACGTTCATTGCAGCGCTGCCCTGAGTCGGCACCAGCGTCGGGAAGCCGAGTCCGAGCACGACCGTGTCGGACTTGGTGATCTCGATGGTTTGGTCGAGGTCGTAGACACCAGGTGTCAGCAGTAGGTTCAAACCCTTCTTCAGCGCCTTGTTGATCGCGGCCGCGGTGTCGGTGGGCTTGGCGATGAAAAACTTGTCGATCGAGATCGACGAGCCAGGTGTCTGGCCACCTACCCAGCTCGCTCCCGAGGAGTTTTGCTGCAGCGCGGGCACGAATACCTGGTAGTTGCCACTCGAATCGACGTAAAGATATGGCTCTTCGCGGGTCACCGGACTCTGGTCGACGACGGTGTAGGGCGGGCTAGGGAAGGTCTGTGCCGGTGCCCCTGAGACGCCTGAGAAGACCATATTCCAGACCGCGCCGACCCAGCTTCCGATCGTTGAGTTACGGGTGATCCATTGCTGTTGTGAGCCGGAGATCACCTGGCCCGTCACTTTACTGTCGGCTATGTAGCCGCCGCTCGCCCATCCGCCTCCGGTCGGGAACACCGACAGATTTCCTTTGATATCCATCCGGCGGAACGGCGCGGCTTGGGCAACTGCCCAGGTATCTGTGCCCGACGTTGGAGTCACGGACATGTTGGAGGCCGAACGCCAGAAGTTTTGCGTCGCGTTGCCGTTGAACCACTGGGCGTCGACGGTGACTCCACCGTTGATTTTGACGTCGTCGGGGTTTTGGCCGAGGCCTGCGATCGAGGTGTAGAACCCCACGTTGGCGTTGACGTCGTAGCTGCCCGGCTTGAACAGCAACGCATACCGCTCGCTGCCGAACTGGTTGCTCTGCTGGGTGTTGAACACAGAGTCGAGCGCACCTTGAATGGCCGAACTCGACATTGTCGGGTCGAACACGTAGACATTCGGGCCAAGGTCGATCGGTGCCACCTTCTTCAGTGTGGGCGGCGCTTTGGGGGTGTTGTTGGCAATCTTGGCCGCTGCCCCGAGATCGCGAATCGCATCGAGCGGGTCGCCAATCAGCAGTTGGTGCTCAGCATTGGCCGTCAGGCTCGCCGTCTTCGACATGGCAGTGGCGTCGTGTTCCACGATCAATCCTTGGGTGATGTCGCGCAGCACCGAGACGAGGAGGTTGGCGTTCGCCTCGGCCGTGGCCGATGTGCCATTCACAGCGGGCGCCGCGAGCGTAATCCAGACGAACGCCGCGCCAGGATTGCGCAAGGAGCCGTCCTTGTTCCAGTTACGTGTCGCCAGCAGTTGGTCGAGTTCGACGGTGGCCGCAAGCGCGGTTGCCGTGTGCTGCGCGCGCAATGAGTCGCGAACCGCCTCGACGCGAGCCTGTGCCGAGTCGGTGCGCAGGCCCCAACCGTACGGGTACAGCGGGTCGTAGCTCGCGTCACCGACGTTGACCGGAGTTGTGGTCGTGTCGACGAGCTTGGCCCACGACTCGGGAAGGCGGCCGGTGAACGGCTGGTTACCGAAGAGCGTGTCGGCAACTCCTTCACCCTCTGTGCCGGGCAGCCACGACGCCACGATGGCGTCTGCCTCTCCTTGGATCGGCGCGATATTCATCGGTCGACCGGAGACGATCAGCACCACACACTTCATTGCCTTGCAGACGCGGTCGACCGCAGCTCTGTCGTCGGCCGTGAGGTCGTCGGTATGGCCATTGCCGATGTCGCCAACCCCTTCCGCATAAGGGGTCTCACCGACGACGACGACGCCGACGTCCGATCCAGCGAGTGGTGCGACTGCCTGCTTCGAATAGGTCATGTGAGCGCTGGGCGCGTCTTGCTGCATTCCCTGCAGGATCGTCGTCCCGACGTCGCCTGGGCCCGACGATCCCTGCCAGGTTAAGGTCCAGCCGCCGGTCTGATTGCCCAGGTCGTCAGCATTGCTGCCTGCTACGTAGATGTTCGCGGACTTCGACAGCGGCAACAGGTGGCCTGAGTTCTTCAGTAGCACTTGTGATTCGACCGCGGCCTTCGCAGCGACCGCGCGGTGCGCGGCGCTACCGATGGTCGACGCGTTCGTGCGGTCGGCGTAGCGCTGTTCGAAAAGACCGAGCTTGAACTTCTGGGTGAGGATACGGCTCGCCGCGTCGTCGATCCGCGCCTCCGTGACGTCGCCCTTGGTGACGAGGTCAGTCAGGTCGTTCTCGAAGTTCACGTATTGGTCAGGAACCATGACCATGTCGATCCCCGCGTTGACGCCAGTCTTGATGTCAGTTTCGTAGTCTGGCCCGATCTGGTTGATGCCCTGCCAGTCACTGATGACAAAACCACTGAAGCCGTACTGGTTCTTCAGCACATCGGTGATCATGTCGCCGCGTGCGTGCATCTTGATCGGTGCGGTGTCCTTACCGATGATCTGCAGACTCGAGTAGGACGGCATCACCGCACCGACGTCGTGCTGCTGCACCGCCTCCTGGAACGGTTCGAGGAACAGCGCGTCGAGCTGGTCTTGGGTGACCGTTGTCACTCCCTGGTCGATCGTGTACGAGCCCGTCGTCGACGATCCGAAGGTTGTGCCGCCGTCACCGACGAAGTGCTTCGCCGTAGCGAGAACGCTGGTGTTCTTCGACAGCGCGCCATCACCTTGCAGGCCGTCGATGATTGTTTCCATCTGGTCGACGAGCGCCGGATCTTCACCAAACGACTCGTACGACCGGCCCCATCGCTCGTCTCGCGTCACGCAAAGGCACGGTGAGAACGCCCAGGTGACACCGGTTGCGCGGGTTTCAGTCGCCGTGATCTGGCCGTCTTCCTTGACGAGAGCGGGATCACGGGTGGCGCCCATTCCGATGTTCTGCGGGAAAACCGTGGCGCCAAGCAGGTTGTTGTCGCCGTGCACCGAGTCTTCGCCATAGATCAACGGAATCTGCAGCGGGGTGGCCTGCGCCCGAGCCTGGAAGGAGTCGACCATGTCGGCCCATGCGTCGGGCGTATTCGGGGTCGGCGTCGACCCGCCGCCCGACAGGATGGAACCGAGCGCATTGGTGGTGATATCTGACTGATGCGTGAGGTCGCCGCGTTCGGCCTGGGTCATCTGACCGATCTTGTCCGCCAGCGTCATGCGCGACAGCAAGTCGGAGACCCGTTGTGCCACAGGCAGTGTCGGATCGAGGTAAGGCAACCCGTGCGCGTTAATCACCACGACGGGCTTGTCGAGCGTGACGTCGGCGCCGGTAGCGGTGAGCTGGATCGGAATCGTCTTCGCCTCGGAGCCGGTCGTGTTCGGCAAGGTCTGCACGGCAAATGTCTGTGTGGTACCAGAAGCCGCACCGGTTGCAAAGGTGACCGCGCCAGTTGTGTCGGTGTAATCGGTGCCCGCGACGGCCGTCCCCGCACCGAGCGCGTAGTTCACGGTGACGTCGTGGTCGAGAACCTTGTCGCTGTTCGTCGTCAACGTGATCGCGACCGTCGTCGTATCGCCGGCATCGACGGCGTAAACAGGCTGTGCCACGGTGACGTGCGCAGTGTTACCGATGGCACCGTTGTTGGTGCCGTACAACGCGACGTCGTCGATGTCGAACTCACCATTCGAAGTGCCGGGCGGTTCGGTAAGTGCGAAACCGTACATCTTGTTGAGGTCGAGCGTGCCGTTGATCGGCCCACCGGTCGGCTGGTAGTCGGTGCGAAGCTTCAACGACGCAAACGGGATCTGAATCAGGTGCCAACCTTGCCAGTCGTCGGTAAAGAACGTCTGCCATAGCTCGGAGTGCTCACCGTCGGCGCCGCCGTCCTTGATTTCGAATTCGTATTGCGGGCCGGAGCCGGGTACAGCATTGCTGCTCGGATTGTGGCCGTAGAACCAGAACTCGATCCCGCCGAACGTGCTCCAGTCTTGCGGCGACGCGGTGGCGACGTCGTAACTGATCCCGCCGTAGCTGGTGTCGTTCGCCCATGTGCCGCGGAGCACGTGGTTGTTGGTGACGCCCGGTCGATCGAGCTGGGCGATCGAGACGGTCGGCGTGCTCGTGGCGTCGCCGCCCCAGGTGAAGGCGCCGGTGTTCGCGAGTGCACCACCCTGATCCGTGATCGGATTCTTACCTTCGAAGTCGTCGAAGATCTGCAGGTTCTGGTACACCTCGACATCGTCGAATTCGAGCGTGTTGGTCGATGCGTACGACAAGTTGACCGCGTAGCCCCACATTTTGGTGAGGTTCAGCACTCCGTCATTAGGTGCTCCGCCGGGCTGGTAGTCGGCACGCTTCTTCATGGCGGAAAAGGCAACTTGCACCTTCTTCCAGCCGTTGACGTCGTCGGTGAAGAACGACTGCCAAAGCTCGCCGTTCTCGGCGTCAGGACCGCCGTCCTTCACCTCGAATTCGATGCTCTGGCCCGAACCGGTGCCCTTTACCCAGAAGCTGAATCCGTCGTAGCCGCTCCAGTCCTGAGGGGTCGTAAGGTCGTGCGAAAGGCCGCCCCAACTGTCCATGGCGTACGAGACCTGCAGCGCGTTGTTGGTCGCCGACGCACCGGGCAAGTCGCTCGCCGACACCTGCGTCAGGGCGGGCGTCGAGGCAGCATCGCCCTGGAAAGTGAAAATTCCAGGGTTGCCAGTCGAAATCGGCAGCGTGCCCTCGAAATCATCGATGACCGACGATGCGCCGTTGCTCGGTGGCGGGTTGTTGTTCAGCACGCTCACCGTAGTGGTGTTGCGAGGCCCGATCACAATGCCGGACGGCGTGGCGTTCGCGATCGTGACTGTGAACGCCTTGGTCGGTGCATTGAGCGGATTCGGCAACGCCGTCAGGTGAATGACCTGTTGTGTCACGCTGGGCGCGAAGGTCAACGTGCCGGCGGCGCTCGTGTAGTCGGTGCCCGCTACAGCGCTGCCATCGCTCGTCGCGTAATCGACCGTCACCGGTTGGGTTGATGCCATGTTCAGGTTGACCGGAACGTCTACTGCGGCACCTTGTTGCACCTGCGCCGCGTCGCTGCCGACTGAGACAGCCGTCTGCGTGAAGTGGCCAAGAACCTGGAATTCGTAGATGGAATAGCCGTACTGCGCGCCGCCGATCGTAGTGCGCTGGGTGCCTGTAAGCCGCACGTAACGGCCACTGGTTCCGGCGGGAACTGTCATGGTCTCGGTGCCACCAGTACCGGTCGTGGTCGCGTAGACCTGGGTCCAGGTGCTGGCGTCGTCAGACACGCTGATGTTGTACGAGACTGCGAACGCCGGTTCCCAGGTGATGCTGAACCCGCTGATGTCTGCCTGTGCGCCGAGGTCGACCTGTAGCCATTGTGGATCGCTCCAGGCGCTCGCCCACCTGGTGGTCGCGTCGCCGTCAACCGCGTTCTGCGGCCCCAGACTTGCGTTCTCGACCGACGACGACGTCGCCTCTGAGCCGAGCGCGATGTTCGTGTCGGTGACCGTCGTTGCCAGCGCGGGCCGCTGCGCAGTGAGAGTAAGCAGAGCGGCAATTAGTGCGACGACCACTGCGGAGACCAGCGTTCTGGAAGGCAGCCGGTGCCGAGGAGCGTCGAGGTGTGATTGAGGCGGTGCGGCGAACGACACGATGGGCTCCTGTTGCGAAACTCGCAGGTCGACGTAGGCACGTGGTTAGATCGAAAGTCTGTTTCAGACGGGTGTTTCATACGGAGCGCGATGCGCCGGTCACAAACAAAGAGCACGCGCGAAGACCGCGCTGAACTCGCCGAGGCCGCCCCGCCCGGGATCGGTTTCGTAACCGGTTCCGGGAGGCTAGCACCGCGAAACGCCGCCTCCAAGAGGGATGAGCTCGCGATTTATCGGACGCCGTGGCAGCCCAACCTCGCAGTACGTTGCGACGAGCTTGGTTCCGGAAGTAGCAGCCCTCGGTTCCGGAACTGAGACTGGCCCGCTTCGCAATTCCGCCGTCTGCCTAGGACGACGAGGTCGCGGCCATGTCGAAGCAGAGAACCCTTTGCTCGGCCGGCAATTTAGGTGTTGGCGCTGTGAGAGCGCGACCATTTGCATGCAAAGGGCGGCGTTAGTCACCTCGCGTCGGTCGACAACGTGCTCGCGACGCAACGGTAGCCGTTATTCGCAAAAGGGCTACAGATACAGCGGTCTTGACGAATTCGCGGGCCAAAGAGTACTTTCAGGCTACGCCCGGAGAGCGCTCTCCGACCTCATGTGCATTTATTGCAGACCGATGGTCGTGGCGAAAGCTACCGTGGTGGGCTGCTCGCCCGCAGCCCGCCACGGTTCGCTGCCGACCACCGGCTGCAGTGCAGTGTCAGGCAGATTCGCGGACGATAAGCGTGGGCTCGAAAATGACCGACTTCACCCGCTGCTCAGGCTGGTCGATATTGCTCAGCAGCAGGCGAGTCATTTCGGACGCCATGTCTTCGACCGGATGCCGGATCGTTGTGAGTGGTGGATGGCATGTTCGCGCGACAGCGCTGTCGTCGAATCCAACGACCGCAACGTCTTGCGGCACCCGAAGCTTGCGCTCGTGCAGCGCCATTAATGCACCCTGCGCCATCAGGTCGCTCGCAACGAAAACACCGTCGGTCTCGGGATGCTCGTCGAGCAGGTGCTCCATAGCCTTCTCGCCGCTTTCCTGCGAGAAGTTGCCTTCGACCGAAGGGATATAGGCATGGCCGTGGCGCGCCATTGCATCGCGAAAACCAGTAAGCCTGTCTTTGCTGGCGGCCATGTCGAGCGGCCCCGAAATCGTCGCGATGTGCTGGCAGCCGCGAGAAACTAGATGGTCTGCCGCGAGCTTGGTGCCGGTCTGCTGTGCCACTTCGACGTAGCTGATCGGGATGGGTTCACTCGGACGACGTGAGAGAACCGCGGGTAACGAAAGCTCGGTAATCATCCGGGGAAGGGGGTCTTCCGCGTGGGGTGAAAACAAGATGACGCCGTCGACGTGTCCTTGCCTCAGGTAGCCGATGAGATGCGAACGTGCCTCGTCGTTCTCTGCCAGCATCAAAACGAGATTGACGCCACGCGGACGTAGAACGGTCATGATGCCGCTGGCCAATCGGCCGAAGAATGGGTCGGTGAAGATGCGTCCGATGAACGGCTCGTCGAACGTGCGGTGCTCGGGCTCGGAGACGGCAAGTGCGATCGAGCCGGTGCGTCGAGTCACCAACGAACGGGCCGCCTGGTTCGGCACGTAACCGGTGGCCGCAATCGCTGCCTGCACCGTCTTTTGCAGCTCGGGATCGACGTTGCGCACGTCGTTGATAACGCGCGAGACCGTAGCGCGCGAGACACCGGCGGCCTTTGCTACGTGTTCGAGCGTGATCGATTTAGGTGGGTCGAGCCGGCTCATTGACTCATTAAATACCAGCGCGCCGGAGAGCGCTCCCTGTCGCGCGACACAGCCGTCAGTCGGCCGACGGTCCGTGCCGCTTCATCCGAGTTTGGCCTCGGCCGGGTCAGTCCTTCCCTCCGGGCTCGCGGCGACAGGACGTGATCGCTCCCGTCGCGCCGGGCCGTCAACCGGTTGATCGTGCCCTCTCGACAAGTTTGTCCGGGTAGGTCTATTGACGCGAACCGTCCGACGGTCCTAGCTTGAGCACCGATCAGGAGAGCGCTCTCCTGTCAAGATCGTGGATTCGGTACGGATGGGTGACGCACCCTCACGTTCGGGATGGCGTCTGTCGCACTGGCACGGTCGGCACGCGGGGAGCCGTCCGCGGGGGCCCATTCGGTGGGTGCAGTCAGTTGATCGACCAGCTCCCACGCATTGCCCTGCTTCGCTGGCTGCCTCGCTCGATTGCTGTTTGTGCGTACTGGTGCTTCGTGGTTAACAGTTTGTTCGTGCGTGCTGGCTGTTTCGTGAACTGCACTGCGCTCGCGAGTTTGTCATTCCTCCACGCGCTGCTGTGATTTGGCTTGGATGGTTCCTGTTCCACTCCCGCGTTCCGTCGACTTCTCATCGCTAGGAGTTCGCATGGGTTCCGTTGTGTTGAAAATGCGTACACCACGCTCGTTCTGGCGCAGTGTTATTGCAGCACTGATAGCGGCGACAGTCGCCACGTTGGTCGCGGCGTTGGCTTTGGTCGTGGTGCCGTCGGGTTCGGCGCGTGCGGCTGGGTCGTTGTTGTCGCAGGGAAAGCCGGCGTCGGCGTCGTCGACGGAGAACGCCGGTACTCCGGCGGCGGATGCGTTCGACGGCAATACCGGTACTCGGTGGTCGTCGCAGTTTTCTGATCCGCAGTGGGTTGAGGTCGATTTGGGTCAGACGTCGACGATCAGCCAGGTGGTGTTGCAGTGGGAGACGGCAGCGGGTAAGGCGTTTCAGATCCAGATGTCGACCGATAACGCGAACTGGAGCACCATTTACTCGACGTCGACCGGCAGCGGTGGCACTCAGACGTTGAACGTGACCGGCAGTGGTCGCTACGTGCGCATGTATGGCACTGCCCGCACCACCCAGTATGGGTATTCCTTGTGGGAGTTCCAGGTCTACGGCACCGTCGGTGGCGGTTCGACGTGCGGGTCGACAAATGCGGCGTTGAACCAGCCGGTGACGGCATCGTCGACGGAGAACGCCGGTACCCCGGCGTCGGCCGCGGTTGACGGCAACCTGGGAACTCGTTGGTCGACAGCGTTTTCTGACCCCCAGTGGTTGGATGTCGATTTGGGTTCGAGCCAGTCGATCTGCCAGGTGGTGATCAGTTGGGAGGCCGCTTACGGTAAGGCGTTCCAGATCCAGACGTCGAACGACAACACCAACTGGACGACGATTTACTCGACGACGACCGGCGCCGGTGGTACTCAAACGTTGAACGTCACGGGCACCGGCCGCTACGTGCGGATGTACGGCACGGCACGTGGCACTCAGTACGGGTACTCGATCTGGGAGTTCGTCGTCCACACCGGCTCGGGCGGTGGCACCACCAGCCCGACCCCAACGCCGACGCCGACGCCGACGAACGGGGTTTGCCCGACTCAGTCCGACACCCCCGACTTCGGCCCGAACGTGCACATTTTCGACCCGAGCATGTCGAGCGCCACGATCCAGGCTCAGCTCGACGCAGATTTCAACCAGCAAAAGGACACCAACACGGCACAGTTCTCCACGAACCGCGTGGCCGAGCTGTATAAGCCTGGCACCTACGGTGTTGAAGACAACGTCGGTTTCTATACCTCGGTGCAAGGCCTCGGACAAAACCCCGACGACGTGACGATCAACGGAGACGTCACGGTCGACGCGTTCAACTCCGAGGACGCCGGAAATGCCACCCAGAACTTCTGGCGTTCAGCAGAAAACCTGGCAATCAACCCGTCTTCGGGTTCTGACCGGTGGGCGGTTGCTCAAGCGGCTCCGTTCCGTCGCATCGACGTGCACGGCGGGTTGAACCTGTACCCCGCCAGCTACGGCTACGCCAGTGGCGGCTTCATCGCCGACACGAAAGTCAGTGGCCAGGTCGCTTCTGCGTCGCAGCAACAGTGGTATTCGGAGAACAGCAACTTCGGTAGCTGGAACGGCGGCGTCTGGAACATGGTGTTTTCGGGTGTGACAGGTGCGCCAGGAAACACGTTCCCGAATCCGCCCGAGACAGTGTTGTCGACTACCCCGGTGTCGCGCGATGTGCCTTAACTGTACATCGATTCCAGCGGCAAATATCACGTGTTCTTGCCCTCA
>JBOGEK010000085.1:0-2199 GCA_050743645.1 Acidothermaceae bacterium | reverse complement strand
CGCGGTGCCGGTCGCGGTGCCGGTCGCGGTGCCGGTCGCGGTGCCGGTCGCGGTGCCGGATTCAGCGCCGGTTGCAACGCCGGACGGAGCGCCGGATGCAGAGTCGGGCGGCGAGCCGGTGGTCGAGCTGCTCATGTGGCGTCTCCCAGAGGTGTGCCGGCTCCGTGATTCCGGCACAACGCTGGAGCCTTGCACATCGTGAGCCGATCCGTTGGCCCGTTCGGCATGTTCGCGCGCCACCGCGGGCGTAATGTTGCGCTCGGCCCAGGCGATCAGGTGTGACGGAGTCTGATGAACGAACTGACCTGCACTGCCTGCGGCGCGCATAACGGAGCGAGTGCAAAGTTCTGCAGCGAGTGCGGCGTGCCGACCGCTTCAGCGTGTCCGGCGTGCGGCGCCGCTATTTCCGGCGGCCGGTTCTGCAGTGAGTGCGGAACGCCACTTGCCGACCCGAGTCGTGCCCTGCCCGCGCCGGGCGTCGAGCTGCCCGCTCGAGAACCCGTCTCCGAACGACGCACCGCCTCACTGCTGTTCGCTGACCTCGTCGGATTTACGTCAGTGAGCGAGGCGCGCGATCCCGAGATCGTGCGCGAGTTCCTTGCCAGCTACTTCGAGCGGGCGAAAGCGATCGTCGAGCGCTACAACGGCACGGTCGAGAAGTTCATCGGCGACGCCGTTTTCGCAGTCTGGGGCGTTCCCGCCGCGCGTGAGGACGACGCCGAGCGTGCTGTTCGGGCCGGTCTGGATCTGGTCGCGATGACGACGGTGCTCGGTGAGGAGTTCGGCATCGAGGGTCTGTCGATGCGGGTCGGCATCACGACCGGTCAGGTTGCGGTCACCTTGGCGGCAGTCGATGTCGACGGCCAGGGAATGGTCGCAGGCGATGCGGTCAACACTGCGTCGCGCGTGCAGTCGATCGCTGAGGCCGGGCAGGTGTGGGTTGATGACACCACGCGTTCGCTGACCACCGCCTCGTTGGCTTACGTCTCGACGGGCAGCCACGACATGAAGGGGAAGACCTTTTCTGTCGAGCTTTTTCGGGCGGTGCGCACTACGGCAGCAGTCGGTGGCGCGCAGCGCGTAGACGGGCTCGAAGCGCCTTTCGTCGGGCGCGACCGCGAATTGCGACTCGTGAAGGAACTCTTCCATGCCACGGCAGAGGAGCGGCGGGCGCGGCTTGTTCTGGTCGCCGGCGAGCCAGGCATCGGAAAGTCGCGGCTCGCCTGGGAGTTCGAGAAGTACGCCGATGCCATCACGTCGATGACGCATTGGTTGCGTGGCCGTTGCCTGTCGTACGGACAAGGCATCGGTGGCCGGGTAGTCGCCGAAATGGTTCGTTCGTTGCTTCGGGTCACCGACGCGGACGACGAGGCCGCCATCACAAAAGCGCTCGACGAGCGGCTGCAGCGACACGTGGCCGACGAAGCCGAACGCGAGGTACTTCGGCCGCGCCTGACAAGCCTGCTCGGGTTGTCGGACGCCGTCTTCGACCAGGCTGACTTGTTTGCTTGCTGGCGTGGGTTTTTCGAGTCGCTGTGCGCCGACGATTCGTCTCTCACACTCGTGGTGGAAGATCTTCAGTGGGCCGACGACGGATTTCTGGACTTCCTCGATCATCTGCTCGACGTGAGCCGGGCACCGATCATGGTCGTCGCGCTTGCCCGACCGGAGGTCTCTGCGCGGCGCGCAGGCATCGGCGCCGGACGCCGTTCGACCACGGTGTTCTTGGAGCCATTAACCGACACCGCCATGGCCGCCTTGCTCGACGGCCTCGTCTTCGACCTGCCCGCCAACTTGCGAGCAGAACTCGTGAAGCGCGCCGAAGGTGTTCCGCTGTATGCGGTCGAGACCATGCGTGCGCTTATCGATCGGGATGTCGTCATCGCGAGCGGGGGCCAGTACGTCGTCGACCCGGTCGCCGCGCAGGCACTCGATCTGAGCGCACTGGGGCCGCCGGCAAGTCTGCAGGCATTACTCGCAGCGAGGCTCGATGCGCTGCCGGCGGCGGAGCGGCGCGTGGTGCAGGACGCGAGTGTGCTCGGCCTGAGCTTCACCCGAGCCGGCATCGGCGCGCTCGCGCCCTCCGACATCGATCTCGACGATGCGCTGGAAAGCCTGCGCCGTAAAGAAATTTTGATCGTCGACAACGACCCACGCTCGCCCGAACGCGGTCAGTACCGCTTCGTGCAAGCCCTGCTA
>JBOGEK010000084.1:0-3696 GCA_050743645.1 Acidothermaceae bacterium | reverse complement strand
ACTTCGCCAACCCGGCGGCAGTTCCGTCGTCCGTCTTGGCCGATGTCGAGGCAAGGGTCAACGCGGTGCTGGTCGACGATCTTGCGGTCACGGCCGAGATCATGTCTCAGGCTGACGCTGTGGCGACCGGCGCGATGGCGCTGTTCGGCGAGAAGTACGGCGACCGGGTGCGAGTCGTTTCGGTCGGCGAATGGGCCCGCGAGCTGTGCGGCGGCACCCACACGCCGAGCACCGGGCACCTCGGCATCGTGAAGCTGCTGGGCGAGTCGTCGATCGGTGCGGGCACCCGCAGGGTCGAGGCACTCGTCGGCGCTGACGCCTACCGGTTCCTGGCCCGCGAGGCCGTGTTGGTTTCGCAGCTTGCCGAGCAGCTGAAGGCGCCCCGCGAAGAGTTGCCCGACCGCATCGAGGCGCTTGTCGGCCGGCTGCGCGAGGTCGAGAAAGAGCTCGAGAAGCTGCGGGGCGACCAGGTGCTCGCGGCGGCCGGCGAACTCGCGGCCGGGGCGGTCGACATCGCGGGCGTGAAGGTCGTCGCCAAGCGGATCGCCGACGGCATCAGCGCCGACGACCTGCGCAAGTTGGCACTCGACGTGCGCGGCCGGGTTGCGGGATCGGCCGTCGTGCTCGTCACGGTCACCGGCGACCGCCCGCTGGTTGCGGCCGCGGTCGACGAACCCGCGCGGGCATCCGGGGTGAAGGCGGGCGCCTTGGTCGGTGTCGCGGCGAAGGCACTCGGCGGCGGTGGCGGCGGGCGTGACGACGTCGCGCAGGGCGGTGGATCGAAACCGGCCGCGGTCGACGAGGCGCTCGCCGCGGTGGTCGCGGCTGTCGCATCGAGCAGCCAGCGAGCTGCCGGCGCGTGAGCAGTCTCGCGATGCGTCCTGGCGTGCGCCCCGGGGTCCGGCTCGGCATCGACGTCGGCAGCGTGCGCGTCGGTGTCGCGGCCTGCGACCCGAGCGGCCTGATCGCGTCGCCCGTCGAGACGGTGCACCGCGCGACGGTGAGCGCTCGTGACGGCGCTGACCCCGCGGCACGCACGTCGTCCGACCGGCCGTCTGACCTGCCGGCTGACGTCGTACGGATTATCGAGTTGGCGGCCGAACTCGGCGCGGTCGAAGTCATCGTCGGACTGCCGCTGTCGCTGTCGGGCAAACGCGGTGCGGCGGCTGATGCGGCGTCCGACTATGCGAGAAAGCTGGCCCAAGCGTTGCAGCCCGTCCCGGTGCGGCTCGTCGACGAGCGGCTGTCGACAGTTTCAGCGCACGGCAATCTGGCCACCGCCGGGTTACGCTCGCGGGCGCGGCGCGACGTCGTCGACCAGCAGGCGGCTGTCATTATCCTGCAGAGTGCTCTCGACACCGAACGGACGTCGGGGCGGATACCGGGCGAGCTCGTGATCGTGACGGAAGGAGGCCGGGAGTCGTGAGCGAGCGAGCATCGCAGGCGCCTTGGCGCCGAGGAGCGGAACGAGCGGCCGATGAGCGCTTGCGCGAAGAGGCGATGACGTGACCGACATGTTCGACCTCGGGTTGAGCCACCGGCCGTCGAAGCCACCGCTATACCGGCGCTTCCTGCAGCTTCCGGCGGTCGCGGCCTCGATTCTGGTGTTCGTCGCGATCGCCTTCGTCGGCGTGTCGACGGCCGGCAAGTACCTCACCCCTAAGGCCGCCGATGATTGGGTCGGCGATGGCACCGGTGCGGTGCAGATCGAGGTCAAACCGAACGACACCTCGACCGACATCGCCAAGGCACTCGTGGCGGCGGGAGTTGTCAAGACGGTCACCGCCTTCGTCGACGAAGCGCAGAACAACGCCCAGTCGCGCGACATCCAGCCCGGCACCTACCAGCTCAAAGAACACATGTCCGCGCAAAGCGCGCTGGCGTTAATCCTCGAGCCGACGGCTCTCGTCGGCGGCCGGGTGACAATTCCCGAAGGCACCAAGCTGTCGAAGCTCGAGTCGATCGTTGCGAGCAAGAGCCAGATCAAAGAGGCCGACCTCGGTGCGGTGCTTGCGCAGCCGTCCGCGCTGTCGGCGATGGGCCTGCCTGCCTATGCGAACGGCAAGGCTGAGGGGTTCTTGTTCCCGGCGACCTACAACGTCACCGCCTCGACGACCGCGTCGTCGTTGCTGTCGCAGATGATCGCGCGCTTCGGCCAGGTCTCGAACGCGGTCGGCCTCGAAGCCGGGGCGAAGAAGCTCAAAATGACGCCGTATCAGGTGGTCACCGTGGCGAGCCTCATCGAGGCGGAGGTCAAGCGCCCGCAGGATTACGCCCAGGTCGCCGAGGTGATCGACAACCGTTTGCACAGGGGAATGAAGCTCGAACTCGACTCGACGGTCAACTACGCGCTGGGCACGAGCAAGCCGTTCCTGAGTCAAAGCGACCTCAAGATCGAGTCGGCGTACAACACCTACTTGCATACGGGCCTGCCCCCGACACCGATCGACTCGCCCGGCCAGGCGGCTTTGCAGGCGGCGCTCAATCCGACCCCGGGCAACATGCTCTATTTCGTCACCGTCGATCCGGTATCCGGCGAGACGCTGTTCACCAACTCCGAGAAACAGTTCGAAGCGTGGCGTCAGCAGGCCCAGCAGAAGGCGACCTCATCGCCGGCCGCCTCGTCTGCGACCTCGCCGTCGCCGTGACGGCCGAGCGCGGCCCGGCGGTCGAGCCGTATGTTGCCGCGGGCTGTAGCCGGCGCGCGGCGGTGCTCGGGTCGCCGATCGGCCATTCGCTTTCACCTTTTTTGCACCGGGCCGCCTACGCCACGCTCGGCCTCGACTGGCGATACGACGCGATCGAGTGCGACTCAGCAGGGTTGGCGGCGCTGTTCGACCGCCTCGACGACTCGTTCGTCGGACTCTCGCTTACCATGCCGTTGAAACGCACCGCCGTCCCGCTTCTTGACGAAGTCTCGCCGCTCGCTGCTGCGGTCGGTGCGGTCAACACGGTGACGTTCGATGGCGACGGTCCGTCGCGACGGCGGCGCGGCGACAACACCGATATCGGTGGCCTGCTCGCCGCGATCTCGACAGCTCGGACGACGAAAAGCGCGAGCGCTGCGCTCATGCCGCTCGAACGGGTCGCGATCCTCGGAGCCGGCGGAACTGCGGCGGCGGCGGTAGGGGCTGCGCACGACCTCGGCGTCCGGCGGGTCAGCGTCGTGGTGCGAGACCAAGGTCGGGCGGGGGAGTTGCTGGCGGCGGCCGACCGGGTCGGCGCGGGCGTCGACCTGGTGGGGTGGCCGGGTATTGGTGCGCTGCGCGACGCCGACCTGGTGATCTCGACGGTGCCGGCCGGCGCCTCCGACGTCCTGGCCCGTGAATGGACGCCTAGGCCTGAACAATTGCTGCTCGACGTCGTCTATCACCCGTGGCCGACGCCACTCGCCGAGGCGGCGGCCGCAGCGGGCGCGCAGGTCGTTGGCGGTCTCGAGTTGCTCGTGCAGCAGGCGGCGTTGCAAGTCGAGCGATGGACCGGGCAGCCGAGCCCGGTCGACGCCATGCGTGCCGCCGGCGAGCGCGCCCTACGTGGCCGGGCCGACCAGGCTGACCGGGCCTCGCGGATTTCGTAAGCTGCACCGGCGCCGGTCGACTTCAGTGAAGGGTCGGCCAATCGGGACGCACCCCTGTTCAAGGCGCTTTGCTTTGCTGCGCATACGCAGCAAAGCAAAGCGCGCAGGCGAGGCCAGCC
>JBOGEK010000083.1:0-7479 GCA_050743645.1 Acidothermaceae bacterium | reverse complement strand
GGCCAGTGCCGCATCCGGCCAGCCCGGATTCGCGATCATCAGCGGTGACGCTGGTGTCGGTAAAACGAGACTGCTCGAAGAACTTGCGAGCCGTGCGGCCGCTGCCGGTCACACCGTCTTGATCGGTTCGTGCGTCCAGGTCGGGGATTTCGGCCTGCCCTACCTACCGATCATCGATGCGCTGCGGGCGGTCGAGGCGACCGAGACCGGCGCTGCACTCCTCGAGGCAGAGGTCGTGCGGCGTCCGGCGCTCGGCCGTTTGCTGCCGCAACTCGCGGCGGCCCCGACGCCGGTGCCGACGTCGGCGACTCAGCCTGGGCAGCTCGGTCAGTTCGGCGAAGGGCTGGCGCAGGTCCAGCTTTTCGAAGCCGTTCACGGCATCATGCTTGCCCTCGCCGAGCAGGCGCCGGTGCTCCTCGTCGTCGAGGACCTGCACTGGGCCGATCGAAGCACCCGAGATCTGCTGGCTTTTCTGGCTCGCACCCTGCGCACGGGCCGGATCACGATCGTCGCCAGCTATCGGTCGGACGACGTCCACCGCAGACACCCGCTGCGCCCGCTACTGGCTGACCTGGCGCGTCGTCCAGATATTGAACGCATCGAGCTCGCACCGTTTTCGCGGGCCGAAATGGCCGAACTGCTGGCCGGTCTCGCGAGCGACGCGATCGATCCCCAATTGTTCGAGCGGGTCTTCACCCGAAGCGAAGGCAATGCGTTCTTCGCCGAAGAACTCATGCGGGCCGCCGGAGGTGGGTCCGCGTTGCGTGACACCCGCGGTCTGCCGGTCGCGCTTGCCGACGTCCTGCTCACGCGCACAGAGGCGTTGTCGGCGTCAGCGCGCACAGTTTTGCGGCTCACCGCCGTCGCCGGCCGGCGCGCGTCCCACGATCTGTTGGTCGAGGCGGCCGAATCGGCGCCGGTGCAGACCGAGGAGGCGCTGCGCGAATCGATCGAGGCCGGCTTGCTCGTCAGCGATGGCGACACCTATGCGTTCAGGCACGCGTTGTTGCAAGAGGCGGTTTACGGCGACTTGTTGCCCGGCGAGCGGGTGCGATTGCACGGTCGATTCGCTGAGCTCCTCGCGAAAGGCAGCGTCGCTGAACGCTTGGGCCCAGGGGTCCGGACGGCGGAACTCGCGCACCATCGACTCGCCAGCCACGACCTCGAAGGGGCTTTCGAAGCGCTGGTCGAAGCGGCCGAACACGCGGAGAGTGTTGCCGCACCCGCCGAAGCGTTGCGACATCTCGAGCAGGCTCTCGAGTTGGTGCCTCGGCTCGGCGGCGCGCCGACGATCGATCTGCTCGAACGCGCCGCTGATGCCGCTGCGGCCGTCAGTGACATCGACCGCGCCGTTGCTCATGCCGAGGCGAGCGTGATCGCGGCCGACGAGGGAGGTGACGCGTGCGCGCGGTCGCGTGTCAACGAACGTCTGGCGCGCCTGCGGCACGAGGCGGGCCAGCCCGCCGCGGCCGAGGCCGGGGCCGCGGCCGTCGCTGTGTTGTCCGACGCTCCCACGGCGGCCCGGGCGCAGGCGCTCGCCACCTGGGCCCGCACAATTATGCGTGCCGAACCGTTGCGCGCCGATCGGTTGCTCAGCGAGGCGATCGCGGTCGCGGATCAGACGGGGGCGGGCGCCATTGCGGCCGATGCGCTGGTGACGCGTGGGTTGATGGTGCGCTGGGGCGAGATCGACGGCGACGTCGGCGAGCTGTTCGCCGAAGCGATCCGCCGAGCCGCCGCCGACCCGTGCGGATTGTCGAGTCAGATGCGCGCGTTGCGCTTTTCCGCCGTCCAACTGCTCGACTCGGGCCGGATCGACGAGGCCTTGCGTGCGGCCGATGCCGGTGTGGAACTGAGTGCGAAGGCCGGACTCAACTGGAGCAGCTACGGGCTGGACTTGCGGTTGTTGCGGGGCTGGGCACTCTCGGCTGTTGGCCGGTGGGATGAAGTGCTGCAGGCGAGCCTTGATGCCGCTTACGCCCCGACGTCTCCGGGCCGGGTGCTCGCTACCCAGGCGCTAGGAGTGCTGGTGGCGCGTGGTGACCCCGCGGCCGATGGGCTCCTGGAGCGGTTGCGGGGCACCGGCGAATGGTGGGCCGAGCTGCAGCTCGACCTGTGTGAGATCAACTTGCTGCTGCAACGCGGGCAACCAGCCGCGGCGCTCGCGATCGCCGAGCGGACGTTGCCCGCGATCCCGCACCACAGCGAGACCGAGGTGTTGTTGCTCGGTGCCCGCGCCTCGACGGCTTTAGCGCAGCTTGCGAGCGCGGCCCGGCTCGCCGGTGACGTCGAGGCTGCTGATGGCTGCGCCGCCCGCGCCGCACGCTACGCCGAGATCGCTCGTGATGAGGTGGCGCCGCACGACGCGATTCCGGCCACCGCGTTGTGGAGCGCGTGGACTGCGGCAGAGGTGCTGTGCGCCGAAGGTCGCCCGAGCGCGAAAGCATGGGCGGCCGTCGTCGAACTCGCCGAAGCGGCCGGACGGGTCGAGGACATTGCCGCCGCGAGCCTGCGCCAGGCGGAGGCGGCCCTCGACGCTGGGGATCGGGGTAGCGACACCGTCGCCGCGCTGCAGCGCTCCATTGAGTTGGCGACGCGTCTGGGTGCACGACCGCTGCTCGCGGCGGCCGAAGAGATCGTGCGCCGCTCGCGACTCGAGGTGGAAGTGCGGCTGCCGTCGTCCGGGCTTGGTGTGGTGCGGACGGCGCCCGGCGCCGGTCAGCTTTCCGGTGGGACGGCCTCGGCGCTCACCCCCCGCGAAGCCGAAGTGCTCGAATTACTTGGGCAGGGCCTGAGCAATCGGCAGATCGGTAAGGCGTTGTTCATCAGCGAGAAGACCGCGAGTGTGCATGTCAGCAACATCATCGGCAAGCTTGATGCCGCAAGTCGCACCGAGGCGGTCGTGGTGGCGCGGCGACGAGGATTTCTCGGCGGGTCTTAACGCGCCGACGGGCCAGGCGTGATCGCTGTCGCAGCTGCAGGGCGTGCGCGGGGGTCGGACGCGGCAGGCTGTACCCTTGTCCACGCATCGCCGGACGACGTCGTCCGGACCCAGGCGCTCGTAGCTCAACGGATAGAGCACTTGACTACGGATCAAGAGGTTGGGGGTTCGAATCCCTCCGAGCGCACTTCAACGAAGGGTAAAACCGTGGCTTGACTTTCTCGTTTGGTGGGAGATACCCCCAATCAAATGAGAACGTCGGCACCACCGCTGCTTCCGCTATTTCGAAGCCAGCTGCTGACCGGCCACCAGCTGACCGGCTAACACGCTCGACTGCGTGCCGGCTCGGCTAAGGTTTGCCGCCCTTGCCGTTGCTCTGGTGGTCGTTGTTCTGGGGGCCGTTGTTCTGCTGGTCGTCGCCGTGTCGCTGCGACGCGCCGTGGCCCTCTTTGTTGGCGTTGGGCTTCGCGTCGTCGTTCGAAGCTAGCGCCGGGTGCGTGGGTGGTGACTTCGACGCGGGCGGCGTCGGCTTGCCCTTCGACGCCGTCGGCGGGTGCGGGTGCGTGGGCGCGGCTTTCGTCTTGCTTGCTGCTGCGGGCGGCGTCGGCTTCGGCGGCTGCTTGGGCTGCTGTGTCGGCTTCATCGGACTGATGTGGTGCTGTGCTTGGGTCGGTCCCGACAGCGTGGGCAGCGCGGTTGGCGGCGACGCCGCCGCCGACGACAACGTCGTGCTCGGCTCGCTTGCCGTTTGTGCAGACGACGTCCTTGAATCCGTCCTCGATGCCCCACCGCTCGACGCGGTGTGACTAACCGGCGTCGACGAATGCGGCAGACTCGACAACACCGCTGCGGGCGGCGAAGCGGGAACCTGGCTCGGCTTCGCGGCGAGACCGGCGAGACCGGCAGGGTGCACGCTAGTGACGACGACGGCCGCGACGCCCGCTGAGGCGGTGGTCTGCGATACGACGTTGGCAACCAGCTGTGCCGGCGCTTGCCCGATGAACGGTAAGCCGGCTAGCCAGGCGCTCGGACCCATCGCGAGCATCAGTCGACGGCCCGGGATCGCGAGCAGCGCTCTGATGACGTCAGGATCAAATTGTGTTCCGCTGCAGCGAACGAGCTCGCGCATGGCCGCTTCTTTGCGAATTGGCCTTTTATATGGGCGGGCGGCCGTCATCACTTCAAGGCTGTCGGCGACGGCTACGATCCGTGCGCCGCGACAGATCCCGTGTCCGGCAAGCCCGAGAGGATAGCCGCTGCCGTTGTACTGCTCGTGGTGTTGCACGATCACGTCGCCCCACTCACCGAGCCACTCCATCAACGGTGTGACGATTCGCCGGCCTGCCTCGGGGTGACCTTTGAGCAATTCCCATTCGCGCGGGTTCGGTTTCGCGGGCTTGTTCAACAGCGCCGCAGGAACCGCCAGCTTGCCGATGTCGTGAAGTAGAGCAGCCCATTGCAGCCGGTCGCGGTCGCGTCGGGGCAGTCCGACTCGCCCTGCGATGAGATCGGTGTAGGCCCGCACCCGTTCGGCGTGGCCACGGGTGTGACGGTCGTGGCGAGCCAGTGCCGCCATCAACGTCAAGATTCGTTCGGCGGCTTGCTGGGTGGTTTCCTGCCGTGGGGCTTCGGGCGATCCCTCAAGCAGCGCGGACAGGTCTCTTGTGCTTGCTGATCTCTTCGCAAGTGTCAAGCGCGACGGTGCGCTCTCGGGAAAGCTCAGCGTCAGCTCAAGCAACGCAGCGAGTGGGAGCAGCCGGTGCAACAGTCGGCGAACCAGCCACAGCACAACCCAAGTCAGCGCGAACAACCCGACATACCAACCGAGCAGGGCAACGCCGCTCGGGCGCGGCACCAGCCGCCCGCCGACGATGAGTGCGGCCACCGAGGCGCAGAAGGGGACGACGATGGTGATCGCGCGGATTGTTAGGGCCAGGCCGCCGCGGCGTTGCCACCGTGGCTCACTCGCGTCGTCTGCCATGTGCTCGCCCTCCCCAGTCCGCGATGCGCTCGGTAATGCATCGGCAGAATCGGTGCCCTTCCACATGGGCCATACGACCGAGCCTGAACGGCCGAACCGTTCCGGAAAGAATCGCCTTACCCGTCCCTCACGGCCACCTATGGCTTAGCCCGTCGTCCGACTTTCTGCTGGAAACAGCGGCGCCCGCGTTTCCGGGTGATCTTGGTGGGGGACCACCGATTCGTGACCAAAGTCGCGGTGCCTGCCGCCCCGCGTGCGGGAAGCGGCCGAGGCCGCGGCGGCGGTGGCCGTAGCGGTAGTGCCGGCACTCATGGTGCCGACACGTCGACAACCCATGCGAAACGCGGGTGGCGAGGGTACCTGTCGGCGATGGGACCCGGTCTTGTCACCGGAGCGTCCGACGACGACCCGTCCGGTGTGGCGACGTATTCGCAAGCGGGTGCCCAATTTGGGCTCGGCTTGTTGTGGGTTGCGTTCCTGACACTGCCGCTGATGGCGGGCGTGCAGGAAATCTGTGACCGCACCGCGTTGGCGACCGGTCGTGGCCTAGGCGAACTGGCGGCCGGAAAGTTCAAAGGGAAGGCCCGGCCGATCCTGGTCATCTTGATTGGTGCGCTCATTGTGGCGAACACGTTGAATATCGCCGCCGACTTGGTGGCTGTAGGCAGCGGAATGCACTTGCTGCAGGCGGGGCCGACCTGGTTGTGGGCGCTGATCGCCGGCGTAGCGATAACGGCGCTGGTGATCTTCGGGTCTTTCGCGCACATCGCGGCAGTTTTCAAAGCCATCTGTCTGGCGCTGTTGACCTACGTCGTCGTCATGTTTTCGGTACGCGTGAACTGGCATCAAGTTGCGATCCACACCCTCGTTCCGCACATCCAATGGCGCAACGACTACCTCGCGTTATTGGTCGCCGTGCTCGGGACCACGATCAGCCCTTATTTGTTCTTTTGGCAATCCGCGCATCGACTCGAAGACCTGCGAGACGAGCCCGAGGGCGGCGATCGCGTCGTCCGGCTCAAGCAGCGAACGCACGCTGCGGCCAAGCTGAAGTCGCGGACCAGCCGAGCGGATGTGTTCAGCGGCATGGCGTTTTCGAACGCGGTCATGTTCGCCATCATCGTCGCGACTGCTACCACCTTGCACGGCAAGAAAATCGGTAGCGCAGCCGATGCTGCCGCGGCGCTAAAACCGGTAGCCGGACACTGGTCATCGTTGCTCTTCGCGCTGGGCTTCATCGGTACCGGCATGCTGGCCGTGCCAGTGCTCGCGGGATCCGGTGCGGCGGGCATGGCAGGGCTGCTCGGCAAACGCTCGGGTTTCTCACGTTCCGTACGAAAAGCACCGGTGTTTTACGCCCTCGTGGCATTCGGAACCGTCGGCGGAACGGCGCTCAGCCTGGCATCGACGAACCCGATCAAACTGCTTGTGGTCGTTGCCGTCATCAACGGGGTGGCGGCCGCACCGTTCCTTGTCCTCGTCATGTTGATCGCCCGCGACAAAACCATCATGGGTGTCTATCGCAACGGCAAACTCGCCACCGCAGTCGGCTGGACCGCCGTAGCGCTCATGACGGCGGCATCCCTCGACATGGCCGCCCAATTCGCCCGCTTGTAGCCATGTCGGCGCGAGCACCTCGCCGGCGCGCCGTCAGTAGACAACCTCGCGGGTCACCGAAATGCACCGGTAGCTGGACGCCGCTCTTGACGCCACGCAAATCAGCCGTAGCATACTGAGTATGCAACTGGATGAGATCTTCCCATGAGCGTCCGTCATGCCCTGCTCGCACTGCTGAGCGAAGGACCCAAATACGGCCTGCAACTGCGCCAGGAATTCGAGTCGCGCACCGGTGAGGTGTGGCCGCTGAACATCGGCCAGGTCTATACAACCCTGCAACGTCTCGAGCGCGACGGCTTCGTCGAGTCCGACGGCAGCGACGACGCCGGTCCGCAGAAGGGTTTCCAGATCACGGCCGCCGGCGCCGACGAGCTGGCGTCTTGGCTGCACACCCCGCCCGACCTCTCGTCGCCTCCCCGCGACGAGTTGGTCATGAAGGTGCTCATCGCCGTCCGCACCCCTGGGGTTGACGTCGGTGAGGTCGTGCAGACGCACCGGCGCTACCTCGTGCAGCTCATGCAGGAGTGGACCCGGCTGAAGGAGTATTCCGCGGACCGCGATCTCGCCTTCGCGCTCGTCGTCGACGCGGAGTTGTTTCGGCTCGACTCCGTCGTCCGCTGGCTCGACGCCGCCGACGGCCGGATCAAACGCACGATGGCCGACCCCACGCCGGCCCCTGCCCGTCTGCCCAAAGCGCCGAGAACAGTTGGAGTGCGGCCATGAGCGTGTTGCAGATGCGCGACGTCTCGAAAACCTACGGCCAGAGCGCAGCCGAAGTGCACGCGCTTCGCAACCTCGATCTCGTCGTAGACCCCGGCGAACTCGTCGCGGTGATGGGGCCGAGCGGCTCGGGCAAGAGCACGCTTCTGACCATCGCCGGGACGCTGGAGGACCCGACCAGCGGCCAGGTCCTCATCGACGGTCGCCCGCTCTCTGGCAT
>JBOGEK010000082.1:0-28077 GCA_050743645.1 Acidothermaceae bacterium | reverse complement strand
ACTGAACGCATGTTCAGAGTATTGCACAGTCGTTCAGCCTGTGGTGCCGATGTACAAAGAAACCGGCGGTCGTAGGGTCAGCCGCATGCGCTTCGGACTCTTCATCCCGCAAGGGTGGCGGCTCGACCTCGCCGCCATCGAACCGGCGAAACACTGGCAGGTGATGCGCGAACTCGCTGAGCACGCCGACCGCGGGCCATGGGAATCGTTGTGGGTCTACGACCACTTCCACACGAGACCGGTGCCAACCGATGAGGCCACCCACGAGGCGTGGACCTTGATGGCCGCGTTCGCCGCCGTCACCGAGCGAATCCGACTCGGCCAGATGTGTACCTGCATCGGCTACCGCAACCCCGCCTACCTCGCCAAGGTCGCTGCCACGGTCGATGCAGTGTCGGGCGGGCGTACCGAAATGGGAATCGGCGGCGGCTGGTATGAACACGAGTGGCGCGCCTACGGCTACGGCTTTCCCGGTGGGGGCGAGCGTCTCGGCATGCTCGACGAAGGCGTGCAGATCATGCGCCAACTTTGGACGACGGGCAAGGCCACCCTGGATGGCAAGTACTACCAGGTAGACGGCGCGATCGGCCGGCCGCTTCCCTTACAAGACGGCGGCATACCACTCTGGATCGCCGGTGGTGGCGAGCAGAAAACCTTGCGTACGGCGGCGAAATACGCTCAGTACACCAACTTCGACGCGACACCCGAGACGTTTAAGCACAAGTCAGAGGTGCTTGCGCAGCACTGCGCCGAAGTAGGGCGCGACTTCGACGAGATCGTGCGGTCGGGCAACTTCAACGTCGTCATCGGCGAAACGCAAGGCGACGTCGATGACAAGCTGGCTTGGATCCGCGCCCACTATGAACCGCACCTGTCGGCCGAGAAGCTAGCGAGCACGGTCGACGACATCGCGAAGGGGCCACTCGTCGGAACGCCCGAGCAGATCATCGAGAAGCTGACCGAACTCAAGGACCTCGGTTTGGCTTACTCCATCGGCTATTTCATCGATGCCGCTTACGACCAAAGCAGCATCGACCTGTTCGCTAAGAGTGTCATCCCGCAGCTTGGCTAGCCGAAAGGGTCAGCAATGCGACTCGGCCTCCACGTTTCCGATTTCACCTGGCCAGGTGGGCCGAACCAGCTCGGCGCCGACCTCGGTAACGTCGCGCAAGCCGCCGAAGCCGCGGGCTTCGACCGGCTGAGCGTGATGGACCACCTGTGGCAGATCCAGGTCATGGGACCGCCCGAGCACGAAATGCTCGAGGCCTACACGACGCTGGGCTACGTTGCGGCAAAGACGTCGCGGATCTCGTTGATGACGCTAGTAACCGGCGTCGTCTACCGCCCGCCCGGCCTGCTTGCCAAAATGGTCACGACTCTCGACGTGCTGTCGGGCGGCCGTGCCTGGCTCGGCATCGGTGCAGCGTGGAACGAGGAGGAGTCGCGCGGCCTCGGACTGCCGTTTCCTCCTACAGTTGAGCGATTTGAGCGGCTCGAGGAGGCCTTACGCATCTGCCTGCAGATGTGGTCGGGCGACGAGTCCAGCTTTGACGGCACGCACTACCAACTGGCCCGCACTCTCAACTCGCCGCCGAGTCTTTCTCGCCCACACCCACCGATTCTCATCGGCGGCTCCGGCGAACGCAAGACGCTGCGGCTCGTTGCGCAGTACGCCCAAGCCTGCAACTTGTTCCCCGGTCCTGACCTCGAACGCAAGCTCGACGTGCTGCGTTCTCATTGCGAGCAGGTGGGCCGCAACTATGACGACATCGAAAAGACTGTGCTGTACAACTTCGACGTCGGCGACGACGGCGACAATGTGGAGCAGGTTATTGACGACCTCAGCCGCCTTGCCGGGTTGGGTTTTTCGGTCGCCCATGGCCGCGTGATGCGGGTATCGTCGCTGCGACCACTTGAGGTTATCGGCGAGCACGTCGTCCCGGCCGTGGCGGATTTGTAGCAGCTTCCGACCGGTGGCGAACCCGGCGTGTGTGACCAAGATCGCACTCGCTCGGGGCCCCGTTCATCCGGCGTTAACGATGCGTTTTCTTTTGGGCCGTAGTCTTGATCGTGACGCAAACCCCACAAAGGGAGAGTCACATGACCGGCGAACAACGCCCTACCGACCATGCACGTGGCAACGGCACTCAGCCGCCAAGGCCATCACTGACGGACGCCTACGTAGCCAAGCTCAATGCCGCGCTTGGCGCTGGTGACGAGCATCTCGTCATCGAACTTGCGGACACCTACCTCGACGAAACTCGCCGCGGCGCCGAGACGAATGCATCGGCAGCGTGAACAGCAACTAAGCCATGCGGCTCGACGATCGCTCTTGCGCGTCGCGAGCGACCTGCCCCGCGATGTCATGTATCCGCTGAAGCGAGGTCAACCGGTCGGACTCGCCAGCCACCGATGAGTTCGCCGTCGTCCGGCCGTCTACACGACGATGAGCGCCGCAGACCCGCGCACGATCGCCTTTGCCGTCAGGGGTCCGATCGACCGCGCCGACCTTCAGGGGCTGTGCGACCGCGTCTGCGGACTGCTGGGCGGCGAAGGAGCCGCCGCGGTGAAATGCGACGTCGCGGGAGTACCTGCGGACGCCGTGACGGTCGACGCATTGGCGGCCCTGCAGCTTGCCGCGCGAAGGCGAGGATGCCAGATTCGATTGTGCAACGCGTCTGCCGACTTACTCGACCTGGTCGCGCTGATGGGCCTGACCGACGTCCTGACGGAATAACCGCCGAGCCGCCGAGCCGCAGAGCCGAAGTCGGTCAGTCGTCGAGGTGAAGCGGCAATCCGAAAAGCGGGAAGATCTCCTGCGTTGAGAGGAAGAATGTCAGTTCGCTGATGACGCCATCACGCAGCTGCACAACCTGCAAAGCCCACGGGTCGTAACCGCCACTCTCGCTTGGTTTGTACTGGCCGAACGCCGGCAAGCCATTCGCGTCGACGGTCGGGACGACGCGCGAGCCGCGACAGCCGATCCCAGGACCGAACCACCAGGCGAAGATGTCGTCGCGGCCGGCGAGCCACATGTCGAACGGCGGCATCGACTGCACGGCATCTTCGTGAATGAGCGACGTGAGTGCGTCGACGTCGTACGCCTCGAACGCCTTGACGTATCGAGACAGCAGCTCGCGATCGGCAGGCGACAGCGTCGACGCAGCGGGCGGGTTGGCCGCGCTCGACGATTCGAGAGTCGCCCGCGCACGCTGCAACGCGCTATTGACCGAGGCGACCGTCGTCTCGAGCAATTCGGCGACCTCACTAGCCTTCCACTGCAGCACTTCGCACAGAATCAGCGCGGCTCGTTGCTTAGGTGGCAGATGCTGGAGCGCCGCAACCAGGGCGAGCCGAACGCTGTCACGAGTGGCGGCGATCTCGGCGGGGTCGGCCGCGGCCGGCACGACGAGCCCATCGGGAATCGGTTCGAGCCAGCTGGTCTCGGGCAGCTGGTTCAGGTTGGAAGCGACCGGCTCACTAGCCGGCCCGAGATCGACCGGCCGGGCCCGCCGGGTGCTGCTCCGCAGCATGTCGAGACTGACGTTCGTGGCGATGCGGTAGAGCCACGATCTGAGCGAGGCACGACCTTCGAAGCTGTCGAACCCTTTCCAGGCGCGGATGAAGGTCTCCTGCACGGCATCGTCGGCATCGAACGGCGACGCCAGCATGCGGTAACAGAACGCGCGGAGTTCGAGCCGGTGCGTCTCGAGTTGACGCTCCAGATCTTCGGGCATCGCAGGCGTTGCGGTCGGCATGCTCATCGGGCCCATGCTAGACGAGCGACGAGCTTCGGTCACCTGCAAAATCGGGGCTGCCGGCAAGGTTAAATGCTCTTCGTCGTCCGCTGAAGTGTGAGGACTGCGGCCTGGCCGGTCTGCTGCGTCGATACCAGCTCGAACGCGCTGGCGTCGGCGCCGTCCGCGAAGAGTCGCTTGCCGCTCCCGAGGGCGACCGGGAAGACCATCAGGTGCAGCTCGTCGACCAGGTCTAGCGCAAGCAGGGTTTGCACCAGCCGAGCACTGCCTGCCACGAGAGTGTCGCCGTCGTAGCGGCGCACAACCTCGCTCACCGACTCGCGCACGTCACCACGCAGCATCGTCGTGTTGTTCCAGGTCGGGTGCATCAGTGTCGTCGAGACCACGAACTTCGGCATCGCATTCATCTTCACGCTGAACTCGCCGGCCTCGATGGTCGGCCACGCCGCGGCGAATCCGTCGTACGTCACGCGACCGAGCAGTTGCGCGTCGGCGGCCATCAGTTCGTCGAGCTTGAACTTGTCACCCGAATCTCCACGGTCGAACCTGAACGTCCAGCCACCGTGTTTGGTGCCTTCCGATCCGCCCGGGTCTTCCATCACACCGTCGAGGCTCACGAACTCTGTTACTACGAGCTTTCCCATGGCATTCTCCTACGTCGTTACGGCTTTCGCTGACTAAGACTCCAGCCGCGGCGCGAACTCATCGCCGCTGATGCGCTGCCTAGGTCGATAGCAACCGCGACGTCAGTTGAGGCCGGCGGCGATTTGCTGCTCGACGTCGTCAGTTACTGACGCGGTACCGCCTGCCACGGTGATAGATGTGACAGTGGCGTCACGCGTACCGAGATAGGCGATGATCGGCTCGGGCAACGGACCAGATGTCGGCACGAGTAGCAACGGTTGCAGTGCCGCACCGGCGACCGGGCCAGCAGCTAACGCATCGGCGAAACCGAGGCCGGAGGCAGCCGTAACACCGTTACTTTTGGGGAAAAAGGCGGACGCTACCTGGTCCGACGTCGCGTAGCGATTCGCTCCCGCGAGTGCGATCGCCGACGGATCGGCTGCGGCAGCCAATCCGCCTACGGCGTAATGGGAACCTGGATGCGCAGACAGGTACGTCGCCGTGGCCTTTGCCTGCGCGGGACCATGCGTCAGCAGGACGACGCCACCGGTGCTCACCGCAGCCGGCACCGCTGACAGCGCATCAGGGAAGTCGAGGCCGTTGACCTCGAATACCGTCGACGGATTGCCGAGCGCGTTGGCCACGGCGATCGCGGTGCCGAACCTGTCGGGTCCCGCAAGCCGTACGGGCACGTCACCGATTGCTGTCATTGCCGCGGAAACCTTGGCAGACAGGGCGGTCGTACTGCCTAGCACGTAGACCGTTCCGCCAACGGGCAGCACCCGTTGGATCTCGGCTTTCGTCATACCGTCGAGCGAGTCGGACGACGTAAGTAGCAACGGACCGTGTTTCGCGGCAGCCAGCGGCCCACCAGCCAGCGCATCGGCGAACCCGTCGGATCGCGCCAGCACTACGGCGCCTGCAGAGCCGGCGTCGGGAAATGCGTTCTGCGATATGGCGACTGCGGTCGCATCTCGATTCGCACCCGCAAGCCGCAGCGGCAAAACGCTGCTCGACGCACTGCCCTCGTACAGCAATGTGTTGAACGCTGATCCGCTCGGGCCGATACCGATCGCCTGGTCTGTCGCAGCGTCGTAAGAAAGACCAGCTGGCTCGCCATCCGCCGCGGTGAGGGTGAGCTGTGACCATGACTCGCCGGTCATTGCCCAAGCCTGCGGCTGAATAGTCGGCCAGATGTACTGGTTGGGTCCGGTGGCGCCCGTCGTATTTACCGCGGCGAGCGCGAGGAGCTGGCCGGCCGCATCGTCGTAAGCGATGTCAACGGGACCGCCCGCAAGCCACGGAACGCTTGACAGCAACGTATTCCATCTTTGGCCGTCCCAGCTCAGTAGCTGCGCACTGACGTCGATTGGCGAATGCACGGCTGCAACCAACTCGTCGAGCGCCGGGTCGTAGGCCATCGAGCATTCCAACGGCTCGGTCGTCAACGGCGCGGTCGGCGAGGGCGGCAATGTCGACCAGTCGCCGCCCTGCCAAAGAAATGTCGACGTCGATGCGCTTGTTGTGTCGTCGAGCCCGAGCGCAACGAGTTGCTTCGTGGCGTCGTCGTAGCCAATGCAGTCTGCGCTGATCGGGCTGTGCGGGGAGAGTTGCTGACTCCACACCAAGCCATTCCAGGTCCAGGTTTGGGCGGAGGCCGGCGGCAACTGTGGCACGAGCATCACCATCTGCTTCGTCGTCCCGTCAAACGCCATGGCCCCATTGCTGCGAGCGTGCGAACCGCTTCCGAGCGCTAGCTGGTTCCAGCTGAGACCGTCCCAGCTCCAGGTGCCGTTCGACACGGTCGTCAGCAACAACTGCCCGGTTGCCGGGTCGAACGCGGTCACGGCGCCCGCGGCTGCTGAAGCGGGCGGCACTTTTACCGGCTGTACCGCGGCCCAGTTGGCGGCGGAACCAGTCGCGAGCGCGGAGCCTTGACCCACCGTGGCTGACATGCCACCGGCAACAAGAACCGCACACACGATCACTGACAAGCGACGCACGAGTCCCCCCGGCAACCAGACGACGGACGGGATCATCTTTGCGCAAGGATCCCGCCGAGCGCAGCCCGACGGCGTCGCGGCGTCAAGTCGCCGGCTCAGGTGTCTCGACCGGCTCGTCGGGAAGGTCTTCGGCGTCCAAATTTCAACGGCGGGAAGGGATAGCCGATGACCGGTAAGAAGATCGCTGTGCTCGGCACGGGAATCATGGGAGCGCCGATCGCTCGTAATCTCAGCCGTGCCGGCTTCAACGTCCGGGTATGGAACCGCACGCGAGCCAAGGCAGAACCGCTTGCCGCCGACGGCGCGACGGTCTGCAACAGCGCCGCAGAGGCGGCGTCAGGCGTCGACTTCGTGCTGACAATGCTCGGCGACGGCGCCGCAGTAGAGTCCGCGATGACCGACGACGACGGCGCGCTGCCGGCGATGCGATCCGACGCAATCTGGTTGCAATGCGCGACCGTCGGGGTGGAGGCAACCGACCGGCTGGCCCAGTTGGCAGAAAAGGCCGGCATCGCGTTCGTCGACGCACCGGTGCTTGGAACCAAGAAACCCGCCGAAGACGCGAAGCTCAATATCTTGGCTTCAGGAGCGGCCGAACTCGAAGCGCGCTGCCGTCCCATATTCGACGCCATCGGCCAGAAGGCCACCTGGATCGGGCCCGTTGGCTGTGGCTCGCGGTTGAAGCTCGTGATGAACAGTTGGGTGCTCGCGATTACCGCGTCGGTAGCGGAGGCGCTTGCACTGGCGGAGGGTCTGGGACTCGATCCCGAACTGTTCTTGTCGACGCTGGCCGGCTCCCAGATGGACACGCCGTACGCGCACCTCAAAGGCGAGGCGATGATCAAGCGTGCCTTCGCCGCGTCCTTTCCGACAGCCGGTGCGGCAAAGGACATGGGTCTGATCGTCGACGCCGCACGCAGAGCGGGCGTGACGGCGGACGTGGCCATCGCCGTCCATGAAAAGTTCGTGCGCGCAGTCAGCGAGGGACACGGCGACGACGACATGGCCGCCGCGTACTGCGTGACCGCCGCACCGTAGCCAGCAACGAAGTCGGCCGGGCCGATATGCATGATCAAACCCCGGGCGGGTACCCGCGCGATATGAGAATTCCTAGGCATGCAAGTCGGCCCGTCGTTGGGCCAGAAGCGACGTACGCCCCGCCGTATCCAACTGAACGACGCGCACCCGCCGCACCGGCGTCGCCGGCGGCCCCGGCAGACGTCTGGCGCGGTCGCACCAGGATCGTGCTCTCCCCCGTTGCCGCGCCGTCGATCCTCGGCCTGTTCGGTTTCATGGGTGCGACGTTGATGATCGCCGGCTGGATGGCCGGCTGGTACGGCGACGCGAACACGCCGATCGTGGTGGCTCCGTTTGCATTGACGTTCGGTGGAGTCGCGCAATTCCTGGCCGGCATGTGGGCGTACAAGGCGCGCGACGGCCTGGCCACGGCTATGCACGGCACCTGGGGCGCGTTTTGGACCGCCTTCGGAATCTTGACGATCCTGCAGGCCACTGGCGTTGTTAAGGCCGTGCCACTCGGCAATGTCGACGTCAACTTTGCTTTGTGGTTCATGGTTTTGGCCCTCATCACGACGTCGGGCGCAATCGGGGCGCTGGCCGAAAGCCTTGGCCTGTTCCTGGTTCTCGGCACACTGGCAGCAGGCTCCGGTTTCGCCGCCGCCGGCTTCTGGGGCGGATTCCGTGACGTCGAGCGCATCGCCGGATGGCTGTTCGTGTTCTCGGCCGGATTCGCCTGGCTCGTCGCGACCGCGATGATGTTCGAGGGCACCTTCCGCCGCGTGATCATCCCGGTCGGCAAGTTTGGCGGGGCCAATATGCCAGGACGCCAGGACCTCGACATGATCGAATACTCGCATGGCGGAGCTGGCATCAAGGCCGGCCAATAGGCCCGCCTAGTTGGATCAGGGAAGCAGGCTGAACGAGACCTGACGATCCTCGGTGATGCTCGCGTCGAGGATCTTGCCTTCGAGCAACGGCACCACCTGGTCTTCGACGAACACGTGCGACCCCTGCTTCTCGACGATCTGGTCGGACGGCAAGGGCTCCGCCGCCACTGAGAGTCCGAGTTGCATCTGGCCATCAGCGACGACTTCTGAGATGCGTACGCCGCCGCCCGGTTGATCCGCAACTAGTGCGTTGATCACTTGAGCAGCTTCAGTGGTCATTGTCAGCATGAGGTGTCCCTCCGGTCGGCAAGTGTCGCTGTCGCGGCACGAAATTCGGCCGTACCCCAAGCATCCGAAGCAAAACCCTCATCGACCACACCGGACTCGCAGCGATCTACTCTTTCTCGGCGACGTGCTGCGCCGCGGCGTAGGCGAACTGCAAGTAGTCGGAGGCCGCCCGAGCGGCCATGATCGACGCGACAAGTCTGGTGGCGCGGGGCGCCAGCACCAGACCGAACCCGAAACCGGTCGCAATCCACTGGGCCAAGCAGAACGGGCACGTCAACAACTCACCGATCGACTTCCCGACACCCTCCGCCCGCACGTCCTCTTCCAGCTCTGCCGGGCCCGAAACCCCTTCGTAGCGGGTGAAAGCAGCTCGCAGCGGGCTCACGACTGAATCCTTGGCAACCACGCGGCTCAGCTTGTGGGTGGCGATCGCGATCAGCGCGACGTCCCACGGCGCGATCGTCGAGGGAAGCTGACGCCGGCGCTTCCAGGTGAGGCCGGAAAGGCCGCCGACCAGGCCGGCGTACGTGCCCATGACCTTGAGGTAGCCGCCGAGCGGACGGTCGTGCCCTTGGCTGTACTCGGATTGCTGTTCCCGCGCGAAGGTGCGCGCGGTCGCCCGTACCTGCTCGATAACGTCCACCGCTGGCAACTCTCCCCTGCGAGGCTTACGAATCCGGCCTCACACGACATGCCCAGGCGGTCAGCTCCCACACGTGGAAACGGTTCTAGCGCCGCGCGTCGGGAAGACCGTAGGTGCCGGGACATCGTCAAAGGAGGCAGCAGATGGCTTACGCTCGACGTCCAACCCGAACGTGGGGCGGCATCGTTCCCGTATTGCTGGTGATCTGGTTCATCATCGGCGCCATCGCCGCTGGCCAGCGCCACTATTACAGCGGGTCCAATGAAAACTGCGCGAAGGCGAGCACCACGGTCGTCACGATCCTTGCTGGCCCGCTCAACTATGCGGGTGTGAACCCGAAGGTCAGCTGCAGCGTGCCCCAACCCAGCAAATAGCCCGCAGTTCGCCGGTCGAATATCGCTTAAAACACAGCTGTTGCTTCGACCTCGAGCAGCAAGCCGGGGATCGCAAGCGCAGTCACCCCGACAGCGGTAGAGGCTGGCTGCTGGCCCTGGATGTAGTCGGCTTTGATGCGCCCATACGCCGGGAGATTCGCGGTGTCGGTCAGGTACACGTTGAGTTTTACGACGTCGGCGAAGGTGGCGCCCGCCTGAGTCAACACCGTAGCGATGTTCTCGAATGTCTGTCGGGCCTGCAACTCGAAGTCGCCTGCGCCGACGAGGTTTCCGTCGGCGTCGACCGCTACCTGACCCGACACGTAGACAATCGTGCTCGCGCCCTCGACCCGCCAGGCCTGGGTGAAACCACGGGCGTCTTGCCAACTCCACGGATTGACCGAGGTCTTTGCGGTCATGCTGACCTCCTTTGCTTGTTCGGCCAGGCTGCTGGATCGCGCCCGGAGAACCCCAGCAAAGTCTCACTCGACGTGACGCCAGCGGTGGCTACCTCAGTACCGAAAACCCTGCCGCGGCCAAGCGGCACCCGCACCAGCGCCATGCGCATCGCCACCTCGGACAGCGCTTCGGGCAAGGTGATCGGCAACCCGAGCGCCACCCCAATGTCCCAGCCGTGGAGCAAAGAATCGAGTTGGTTGATCGCGGCAACGTTTTGCGCCGGGAATTCCCCGAAATGCAAGGTCAACGTCGCTGTCGGGTCTGCCAGTGACCGCCAGGCAGCTAGATTCCGTCGTACGGCGGCGTCGAAGCGCTCGAGCGCCGCACCCTCGCCCTCGGTTGACGCAGCGACCGGCTCGCCGCGCTCTGCCGCGACCGCGAACATCTCGATCGCGTTGACCGTGTGGGCCACCAGTTGGCGCAGGGTCCACTCCGCACATGGCGTTGGTCGATCGAGCAGCGTGTCATCGATCATTGCGATCGACGGCCGGAGAACGTCGTAGGTCTCGGCGAGCAGGTCGGGCCAGGTATCCATCGGGTCCTTCTCAGTCACTAGAGTGTGCTCTAGTGTGTACTCTAGCGGCATGACGGCGTCAAGCATCAGACAGCAACGCGCCCAGGGCACCCGGCAGCGAATCTGCGATGCGGCAAAGGAGCTGTTCCTTAGGAACGGCTACGCGGCCAGCACGATCACTGAGATCGCAAGCGCAGCAGGCGTGGCTCACCAGACGGTGTACTTCATCTTCGGCTCGAAGGCGGCCGTGCTGTCAGCGATCGTCGACACCGAGATCGTCGGAGATGTCGCCGCCGTGCCGCTGCTCGATCGGCCCCACATCAGGCGGATCGCGCAGCTCTCCGACCCGCTCCAGCGACTCCGACGGATCGTCAGCGTGACCTGTGACATCACCGCGCGACTAGCGCCGCTGTACGAGATCGTGCGCAGCGGCGCCGCCGACGGCGAGGTGCGCGACGTGCTCGATCGACACGAGGAACAACGCTGGCAGACGATGCGAGCCTTCGCCGCGATGCTCGATGGCGAACTCGCACCCGGCCTGCTCCTCGACGACGCGGCCGAACGGCTCTACGTGTTGTTGAGCCATGAAGTGCACTGGCTTCTCGTGCACACCCGTCGGCGGAGCCCAACCCAGTGGCGTCAATACGTCGCAGCAGAAGCCGCGCGTCAACTCCTGCCTGCGCCGGCCGGGCAGTAAAGCATCATCGCTGCGCGCGCGGCACCACGAGACCCGATTCATACGCGAGCACAACAGCCTGAGTACGATCGCGAAGCCCGAGCTTTCGAAGCACCCGGCTCACGTGGGTCTTCACCGTTTCGTCGGTCACGACGAGTCGCGTCGCGATCTCGGGATTCGACAAGCCCTCTGCGACCAGCCGCAACACCTCGGTTTCGCGCGGAGTAAGCGTGTCGATTATGGGAGGACAATCGCTTTTCGGTTGCAGCGAAGCGAATTCGCTGATCAACCGTCGAGTGATGCCGGGCGCCAACAGCGCTTCGCCGTCGGCCACGACCCGCACTGCATCGAAGAGTCGCTCGGCTGTCACGTCTTTAAGCAAGAATCCCGACGCGCCCGCACGCAAGGCGTCGTATACGTACTCGTCGAGATCGAACGTCGTCAACATGATGACTCGCGGACCGCCGCCGACCACATCCGCGAGTTGCCGGGTCGCTTCGATGCCGTCCACGCGCGGCATCCGCACGTCCATCAGCACGACGTCGGGCTGCAGCTCACGACAGATTCGCACGGCCTCGGCACCGTCGGCCGCCGCTCCCACCACGGTGAAATCGTCTTGGGTGTCGAGCAATTCGGCGAATCCGGCGCGCACGACCTGGTGGTCGTCAGCGACGACGATGGTCGTCATCGCGGCACGGCCAGGTCTGCCTCGATGTGCGTGGGAAGCTCCGCCTCTACGAGGAATCCGCCACCGATCGCGGCACCGGTGCGCAGCGAACCACCGACAGCCGCCGCCCGTTCACCCATGCCGGTCAGCCCGTGGCCGGCAATCAACTCATCACCTTCGGCCATCGCACCGTCGTTCGCCGAGTTCGCCGCGGACGACGACGGTCCCGGCCCGTTGTCTCGAACACGCAGCCGCAAAGCGCCGTCGTCGTAGTGCAATTCGACGTCGACGGCCGCACCGGGCGCGTGCCTTCGGGCATTCGTCAGCGCCTCCTGTGCGATGCGGTAAACCGCAAGTTCTACGCCGGGATCAAGCACGACCGGCGAGCCACGAACGATGAGCCGCGTACCCGCACCTGAGGCCTCACGGGCTTCGTCGAGCAGCTCGTTGAGCTGGGCAATTCCCGGCTGTGGTTGCAAAACTACGGTCTCGTCGTTGCCGACGTCTTCACGAAGCACACCAAGTAACCGCCGCATCTCGGTCAGTGCCGCACGCGCGGTGTCGCCGATCGCCGACAGCCGCTGCGCGCCGGCCGCCGGCATGCCAGGAGTCGCAAGACGAGCCGTTTCCGCTTGCACGGCGACCATCGAGATGTGGTGGGCCACGACGTCGTGCAATTCGCGGGCGATCCTGGCGCGCTCACCACGCGCTGCGTGTTCGAACGAACTACCGACGATTGCTTCTCGCGCGACCGTGTGCGCAAACGCCTCGCGACGCGACCTCGCCGCCGCACCCGCCCAGGCCGCAGCAGGAGTCAGCGAGGCCAGCAATACCGCAAGCACCCAGGTCTCGCCATCGCCGACAGCGGCGAACGCGAGCACCAGAAAGGGCACGAAGAGCAGGCCAGCGACCGGCTGTACGTCACGTCGTCCGACCCGATACGAGACGAGCAACTGCGCGCACGCCCCCGCGATCGTGAGTCGGTGAAATGGCACGAGCGACAGCATGCTGGCGACCGTGATGGCAACAGCTGCACCACCCGTCGACTTCGCCAGCAGCGGCAACGTGGTGGCGAGCGCCAGCAGGCATAGTACGAGGCCGGCCTGCGCGCTCACGTTGTCGGCAGCGGCGTGCGCCGCCGACTCGGTCAGCGCAGCCACCCCGAGCAGCGTTGCGGGCACGACGGCCGGTAGCACCTGACGGATCGGCCTCACGATGTCGATTGTCGTCCCTCCGAGGCGCGAACGCGTCCCCAGCACCAGGGACGGCGACGTCCCCCTCGCGAGTGACGCCGCGACCGCAAAGATGGCTCGCCTGCGTGACGACGCCGCGCGGCACGATTCCTAGTGTTGCCGACCATGGAAGCAACTATCGCGGTCACCGGCCTGCGCAAGCGATTCGGTCCTGTGGTCGCCCTCGACGGCCTGTCGTTCACGGTCAACCCCGGTTACGTCACAGGTTTCGTCGGCCCGAATGGCGCCGGAAAAAGCACCACGATGCGAGCGATCCTCGGCCTCGACGCGGTCGACGAAGGCACCACCACGATCGCCGGGCAGCCGTACCGGAGCTTGCGTCGTCCGCTCAGTCATGTCGGTTCCTTATTGGACGCCGGAGCGCTGCAGCCGAGCCGCACCGGAAGAAACCACCTGTTGTGGTTGGCACATTCGCAGGGCCTTTCCGGTCGGCGGGTCGACGAGGTGATCGAGCAGGTCGGTATGGCGAATGCGGCCCAGCGCAAGGCCGGCGGCTATTCGCTCGGCATGCGGCAACGGCTCGGCATCGCAGCGGCGATGCTCGGCGATCCTTCGGCGCTGATGCTCGACGAGCCTTTCAACGGTCTCGACCCCGAAGGTATCGTCTGGATTCGCGGCTTCTTACGATCGCTTGCAGCGCAAGGTCGCGCCGTGCTCGTGTCGAGCCACTTGATGAGCGAGTTGGAAGGCGCGGCCACCCACCTCGTTGTGATCGGCCGCGGTCGTGTCGTCGCCGACACCAGCGTTGCCGAGCTGATCGCGAAAGCATCGGGAGGGCGCGTCGCCGTGCGCACCCTCGCGCGGCTCGAGGTCACCACAGTATTGGCGAATGCTGGCGCCACCGTTACCACGACCGGCACCGACACTCTCACCATTTCGGGTCTGTCGACCGACCAAATCATTGCGCTTCTCAGCGACCATCAGTTGCCGTTCTCGGAAATCTCGGCGCATCGCGCCACGCTCGAAGAGGCCTACATGGAACTCACCCGTGACGCTGTCGAATACCGAGCGGCGAATCCGTCGGGGGACCCCCGATGACCCCCGGCCTCGCCGAGACGCAGTCATATCGATCGACTTTGCCTCCCGCGCGCGACGGCTTTCGCCACGTGCTGCTGGCCGAGTTCACCAAATTGCGCACGGTTCGCGGCTGGATCGCCGCCCTGGTGATCGGCGCACTTTTGATCGTCGGGATCGGCTTTCTGTCTGCTGCGGGCAGCCAGCGCGAATGTCTGACGCCGAATGGCTCGGCACACGGCAAAGCATGTGGCAGCCAGGCACCGCTCGTCGGACCAGACGGTCAGCCGGTCACCGACAACTTCTACTTCGTGCATCAAACGCTGGACGGCGACGGCAGCATCACCGTGCGAGTCACGTCATTGAGCGAGCAGGTGTCGCCGAGCGGCGGTGGTGGCCCTGACGCGTCAGCTTCGTGGCAGGCAGGGGTCGTGCCGTGGGCCAAGGCCGGACTGATCGTGAAGGCGAATACCACTCAGGGTTCTGCCTACGCAGCGATCATGGCTACGTCGCGGCACGGCGTGCGCATGCAATACGACTACACCCATGATGTCGCTGGAAGCGCCACCCCAGTGTCGAAGGCATCTCCGCAGTGGCTTCGGTTGACTCGAGCCGGCGACACCTTGACCGGCTACGAGTCTGCCGACGGAAATACCTGGACCACGGTCGGCGTGGCCAAGCTCACCGGCATGCCCGCGTCCGTTCAGGCCGGGTTGTTCGTCACATCCCCCGATTACGATGTGACCACCGAAGAAATCGTCGGCACCTCGACCAGCGGTGGCCCCTCCAAGGCGACGGCGGCATTTGACAATGTCAGCGTGCAGGGCCGGCAGTCGCCCGGTAGTTGGCAGGGCACCCAGATCGGCGATGAGGGCGTTGGCAATCTGCCACCGTTCACCCAGTCGGACCGCACGTTCACGGTCACCGGTTCGGGGGATATCGGACCGGCGGCATCGAGCGGCGGCGACAACAATACGATCGCCGGCAGCTTGGTCGGCGCTTTCGTCGGGCTGATGGCGATGGTCGTGCTCGGCGCGCTATTCGTCACCGCCGAATACCGTCGCGGCCTGATCCGCACGACCCTTGTCGCGAGCCCGCGCCGCGGCCGCGTGCTGGCCGCAAAGGCGATTGTGCTCGGCAGCGTCGTATTTGTTTTCGGTCTCGCAGCGTCGGCATTCACGATGTGGTTCGTCGACGGGCAGCGACGAAACAATGGCACGTACATCCTGCCGGCCAGCTCACAGACCGAAATACGAGTGATCGTTGGCACCGCCGCCTTGCTTGCCGTCACCTCGGTTTTCGCGCTGGCCGTAGGCACAATTCTGCGGCGCAGCGCGACGGCGGTCGCGACGGTGATCGTCCTCGTCGTCCTGCCTTACATTCTCGCGGTGTCGTCGGTCGGGGCACTGCAGTGGCTGTTGCGTCTGACGCCTGCTGCGGGGTTCGCCGTGCAGCAAACCCTGCACCGCTATCCGCAGGTCGACGGCGTATACATAGCGTCGGCCGGCTATTTCCCGCTGTCGCCGTGGGAGGGATTCGGTGTCCTGTTGGGTTGGACAGCACTCGCACTCGGCCTCGCGATTTTCCTGTTGCGTAAGCGAGATGCATGAGCGACACCCTGCGCGCCGAGTGGACCAAGCTGCGCACCGCGCCCGGTTTTAGCTGGCTGCTGATTGCCGCCGTTGCCGTCACGGTCGGCCTTGGTGCCGCCGCTGACGCTGGAGCGCGCTGCGCTGCAGCGGGCTGCAACCAGGACGCCGTGAAAACCAGCCTCATCGGTGTTTATCTCGGCCAGGTGATCGTCGCGATTCTTGCGGTGACGGTGATCGGCAGCGAGTACAACACCGGAATGATCCGCACCACGTTCGCCGCGATGCCGCGGCGTAGCCAAGTGCTCGCCGCGAAGGGCATGCTCGTCGCGGCATCGTCGCTGGTCGTCGGCGTGGTCGGCATCGGCGGTTCGTTGCTGGTCGCCCGATTCATGCTGCCGGGCAGGGGCTTCAACGCGCACAACGGTTACTCTTCGCTGTCCTTGTCGGACGCCGCAACTGCGCGCGCTGCATTGGGATCGGTGCTGTACCTAGCGTTGGTCTCGCTGCTCAGTCTCGGACTTACTGCTGCCGTCAGGGATTCCGCAGTCGGCATCGGATTGGCGCTTGGACTGCTGTTCGTATTTCCAATCCTCATCGCCGCCGTCAGCAACCAGCACTGGCAGCGCCACCTCGAGCAGATCGCACCGATGAACGCCGGCCTAGTCGTGCAGTCGACAATCCATCTCGACGACCCGGTGATCGGCCCGTGGGCCGGCCTCGGCGTAGTCGCGCTATGGGCCGCAGGGTCTCTTATCCTCGGCGGATCGGTGCTGCGGCTTCGCGACGCATAACGAACCGGTCGTGCAGCGCCGTAGAGAATCGATCATCCGGCGCAGCATCCGTAGCCGAGTAAAGCGCAAACGGCCTCTCGAATCGCTCGATTCCGGCGTCCAACTGCCGACAGGGTCGACATGGCTACGTCCACGACGAACTTCGCCGCGCCGCGTCGTCGGCCCGGCGTCGCTTGCTTGCCCGGACCGCAGCCGGCGAACTGCAGGCAGCCCCGGTGAAGCGCGGTCTCTGGAAGATCGCACTGGCGGTCGGCTTGGTTGCGGTAGGCGTCTATTTCACGCTGCCCAGCATCGCCGCCAAGGACTACATGTACAGCGCGATCGGCGTCGGGTCGACCGTCGGCGTGTGCTTCGGCGTCCGGCTGCACCGACCGGGATCGCGTGCCGGGTGGTATCTGCTCGGCGCCGCCAATGCCTGCTTTGTACTGGGCGACGGGATCTTCGACTGCTACGACCTGGTGTGGCATTCGGACGTGCCGGTACCGTCGGTCGCCGACGCGCTCTACTTACTTGGCTATCCGTTCCTGTTCGCCGGCGTGTTTCGGATTGGCCGCGCGAAGTTCAGCCGACACTCGCGCGAGATTTGGGCCGACGCTGCGATCGTCTGTGTCGGCGCGCTCGCCCTGTCGTGGCAATCGTTGATGAGCTCGTACGCTCACGACAACACGATCAGCCTGTTCGGCAAGCTCGTCACGATGGCGTACCCGATCATGGACCTCGGCGTTCTGCTGATCGTCGCGGGCGCCTTACTGTCGGGGCTCGCCCGTCGAAGTGCCGACAAGATCGTAATTCTGGCCATCGTTGCGATGCTGATCGCCGACTTCGTCTACGACGTACTGGAGTTGAAGGGAACCTACGAGGCCGGAAACCCAGTCGACGCAGGCTTCCTCGTCAACTACGTATTGATAGCGGTTGCCGCCCTCCATCCGACAATGGCGGATCCGCTCGCGCGCATCAGCGGTAACCGGCAGCCGGTACGGCGTTGGGTGCCTCTCGTAGCAGTGGCCGGGTTTGTGTCGCCCGCGATCCTCTTGTTGGGCGCGATCTTCGACTTCGGCACCGATGTGCCTGTTCTCGCAAGCACCTCGATTGTGCTGTTCTCGCTGGTGGTGTTGCGTTTCACCTGGCTCTATGGGCGCGCTCGCGATCAGGCGGATCTGCTGGCCCAGCGTGGCGAATCGTTGCAGCTCGCGCTCGACGCCCAACGATCGCTCGAAGACGAGCTACGACATCAGGCCTTTCACGACAATCTCACCGGCCTGCCTAACCGTGCGCTGCTTTATGACCGTGTGGAGCATGCGCTCGCATCGACCTCAAGACTCGGTACGACGATCGGCGTGTTCTTCTGCGATCTCGACGGTTTCAAGGCGATCAACGACAGCCTCGGCCACCAGACCGGTGACGACGTGCTGGTGTCGGCCGCGCACCGGTTGCAGACGATCGTGCGTCGCGGCGACACCGTAGCTCGGCTCGGCGGTGACGAATTCGCTGTCCTGCTTGACAACGTCGACAGCGCCGACGTGGCGGTCGCATTGGCCGCGCGCATTGTCGACGTCCTTCGCGAACCGATCACGATCGGCGACCGGCAGATCAACCTGTCGGTGAGCGTCGGCGTGGCATTCAGCGACGAGGCGGTCGGCGCCGAACAGTTGCTGAGCGAAGCCGATACCGCAATGTACGAAGCAAAAGCTTCGGGCAAAGACCGCTTCTCGATCTTCGAGCCGCGGATGCGTTCGCGACTCGAAGACCGCGTCGCCATCACAAACGCTTTTCATGGCGCGATCGAACGCGGCGAGTTCTTTCTCGAGTACCAGCCACAGATCTCGCTCGCCGATGGCGACCTCGAAGGCTTCGAAGCGCTGGTGCGCTGGCAACATCCGACGTTGGGCCACATCGGCCCGTACCGTTTCATCCCACTCGCTGAAGACACCGGATTCATCGTGCAACTCGGCCGTTGGGTGCTCGAAGCCGCCTGCAGTGAGGCGACCGCCTGGCCGACGATCTACGGTACCGCCCTGACGCTCTCGGTGAACCTTTCAGCGCGCCAACTCGACAGCCATTCGCTGATTTCGGATGTCAAAGAGGTACTCGCCGTCAGCGGGTTCGACCCGCGCCGACTGGTTCTGGAAATCACCGAGAGCGCTTTGATGGTCGATCGTGGTCGAACGGCGCAAACGCTGGCGGCCTTGAGAAACTTGGGAATCAGGATCGCCATCGACGACTTCGGAACGGGTTACTCCTCACTCGGGTATCTCCATGAATTCCCCGTCGACGTCCTGAAAATCGACAAGTCATTCGTCGACCCGCTCGCCGAACCGGGTACCGAAGGGGCAGCGTTCGTCCAGATGATCCTGCGCCTCGCGCGCGATCTCGACATGGCAACTGTCGCTGAAGGTGTCGAGAGCAGCGTGCAGCGCGATGTTCTCACGCAACTGCATTGCCAGAGCGCGCAGGGCTACTTGATCTCGCGGCCATTGCCGGTGCTGGCGGCGCGCGATTTCATTGGGGACGTCGGTGGCAGGGCCGAAGGCGCCCGAGAGCGCACGGCCGCGGCGCCTGACGTCGCCGTCCAAGCCTGACGGCCGGCTCGCAGAGCGGTCCTCCGTCAGCGGCGCATGGCCCGTCGGGAGGGTGCGGCGGCGAACAAGGATGGCCCTCTCGGGTGGTTCGAGCCGCAAGCCCTTGGGTCACCGCGCGAACGCCCCGAAGTTGTGAGGGAGTCCTCACCTGACCGGGTGGGGCGGCTTGCCGGAACGCCTAATCTCGCCCTCCGGCAAGTGCCACAACAGGTTGGGGCGGGAGCGGGGAACCCACATTTTGGGTCCTTCGACGAAGGACTCTTGGGGTGAAGCCGCTTCCGGTCACAACCGGGCGGCCGGGCCAGCATCAGGCCCGAACCCGACAGCTCACCTCGTCGGCGGTTGAGGATGACGCATGTCACTGTTGTCACGCGCAAAAACTCTGATCGCCGTTGGTACCGCCACTCTCGGACTTTCTGCAGGCATCGCCGTGTTGGCACCCGCCGCACAAGCCGCGCCGCTCACCATCGGGCAGCAAGCGGTCGCGATTGCCGCCGCCCAGCACGGCAAGCCCTACATCTACGGCGCTGCCGGCCCTCGCGGCTTCGACTGCTCGGGACTGGTGGCCTACGTCTACCGCCAACTCGGCAAGCCGCTGCCCCACAACGCTGCCGCGCAATACCGCAGCAGCAAGCACATTCCGGTGGCTGCGCTGCGTCCCGGTGACCTCGTTTTCATGAACATGGACGGCGCAAACCCCGCCGGTATCGACCACGTGGGCATTTACGCCGGCAACGGCAACTGGTGGGTGGCGCGGCACAGCGGCACCACGATCACGCTGCAACACATCTGGACGAGCAAGGTGTGGGCCGCCCGCGTCTCCTGACGTCGCGCCGGTTTCGTGCGATTCATTCGGCTTTGGGTGCCGAAGCGGCAGTGCAGCTACTACGCTCAGGCGAGTGACCGTGCCGGCAGCACGCAAAGACACGCAACCGCTCGATGAGGCTGCGATGCTGCTCGGCGAGCAATGGCGACCGATGCTCGCGGCCCTGGAGTCCGCCCCAGCGCGCACCGTGATCTTCGCCGGAGCTGAGCAGCTGCTCGCATATCAGAACGTGGCATCGCGCACTTTGCACGGTGTCCGCGCGGTCGGGCGGCCAGCACGGGACGTCTTCGCTGATCTACCCCGCTTCGTGCTGGCGCTCGAGCAGGTATGGGCAAGCGGCGAAGAATTGCGGTTCACCCAAGCACCGGTCGGACAACCCGACGATGTGCGGCCCCACACGTTGGTCGACGCCGTATGCAGCCCGTTGCGAAACCTCGATGGCGACCTTGTCGGCGTATTCAGCCAAGCGATCAGCGTCACTGACCCCGCGGCGGAAGACGAGCGGCTACGGGCCGCGCGGGCGCTCGACCGAGTGAGTGTCGAGCTGTCCCGATCGCTCGACGTCGACCAGGTGACCGCGGCGGTCACCCGGCTCGCCGCCCAGCTGTTTTCTGGTTGGGGGCTGCTCGACCTCTGGCAACCCGACGGATCGCTTTTGCGTATCGGTGCCACGCATTATGACCCCGCCAAGCAGGAGCTCATTGACGAGATGAAAACGCAGCCGCGGGTTTCGGGTCGGCCCGACCGGCAGGCCGAATCGTATGCAGTGCAAGCGGCGCGCAACGGAACGACTCGCATTGGCGTCGTCGACACCGATGCGCTGATCGCATCGGCGACTTCACCGCGACACTCCGAACTCATCAGACGGCTGCAGCCGAGGTACTTCATCACGGTGCCGATAGGTCGCGAACCCCGCCGACTCGGGGCGCTTTCCGTCGTCCGGCCGCATGGTGAAGAAGCGTTCGATGCGCGCGATCGGGCGGTACTCGAGCAGTTCGCCGAACGGGCTGCGATCGCGCTGACCCATGCCGGCGACTATTCGGAGCAACGCCGGGCAGCACTCACCCTGCAGCGCAGCTTGTTGCCGGCGGAGCCACAGCGTTCGATGTTGGGCGTCGATCTCGCGGTGCGATATCGCGCCGCCGATGCAGGCACCGAAGTAGGGGGCGACTGGTACGACACCTTGCTCGTGGGATCGAACGCGATGGCGGTTGTCGTCGGCGACGTCGAAGGCCATGACCTCGAAGCGGCTGCCTTGATGGGACAGGTTCGCGCCATCGTGCATTCGCATGCGAGATCGGGACTGCCACCCGCGCGAGTGGCGGCAGCGGCGAACTCCTTCGTCGCGCAAGCTGCAGGCGATCGCCTGGTGACGATGAGCTACTTGCAGGTGCATCCCGATTCGCGTCTGGTGACGTGGGTTCGAGCGGGTCATTTGCCGACCGTCGTCGTCGCCCCGGGCCGCGCGCCACGGCTGCTCGACGGTCGTGGCGGACTCCCGCTCGGAGTCGAAGAACTCGCGGAGTGGCAAGAAGAAACTGTGCATCTGCCGCCACACGCACTGCTTGCGATCTGCAGTGACGGCCTCGTCGAATCAGCCAGCCGGACGCCGGACACCGGCCTAGATCGGGTTGCCGCGCTGCTAAGTGAACGTCTTGACGACGACGTCGACGTGCTGGCCGATGCGTTGCTCGCCGACCTGACCGATGGTCAACCTCGACGAGACGATGTCGCCCTGGTGTTGCTACGGATGCCTGGCGGGAATGTCGATGACCGCCCGAACATTGTGCGCCGCTTGCCTGCTTTGCCGTCGTCCGCGCCTATCGCCCGATGGTTTCTTACCGACATCTTGGCTGCCTGGTCAGTACCCTCCGACGTCACAGAAACGGCTGCGTTACTCGTGACCGAGCTCGTCTCCAACGCGTCACGACAGTCGGATGCGTTTCTCGACGTGCGGCTTTCGTGCACGCCGACGGTTCTAACAGTCGGCGTCTACGACGAATCACACCGGTTGCCCCATTACAGCGATCCGGGGACCGACGACACGTCGGGCCGCGGACTCCAACTCGTTGAGTTGCTGTCGTCACGGTGGGGCATCGAGACCGAAGAACGGGGCAAGGTCGTGTGGTTCAGCCTCGACATGCCGGCTGGCTAATGGTTCGTCGACGGCGGCGAAGCTCGACGCGGCTCGGTCGAAGCCAGCCGGGCGTTCGTCGCGCTAAGTTGCCACGTCGTCCAGCGTTGTAGGCAATCGAGGTCTTGGGTGGTCAGGCGTTCGCACACCCAGTCCCAGTGCAGTGCGAGCCATTCGCCTGCGACGGGAGCGTCGACGAATCCGACGCCACCCATACTCAGTCGAACACGTTCTGTCGCTGGGTGCCCGAGTGCGAGTGCCCGGCCGTCCCATGTCAGGCGCTCCGACCGCACGACCACGTGCGCACCGTCGACGCGTTCTACCTGACCCCAGCGGATCCGGCAGTTGTCGAGCACCTGCAGCGCCGCGACCGCCGTGTCGCCACACAACAGTCGCGACCAGGGATAGACGCCGAACACATGGAATCCATGGGTAGGCATCGCTTCAGGCAGCAAGTCGGGGGTCAGATGAGCCCAGTAATGACCCGCTTCGGAGCCGAAGCGATCGATCAGCTTGATGCCGAATGCCTCACGGTCGATCGCGTCGAGCAGCGGGCTGCCCGTCCAGTACGCACGCATCACGCGTTCGTCAAGCGGATCGTCGATACCGGCGACCTCGGCGAGCAACTGCGCATACGGCCAGGCACCAGAAAACCGTTCGGCTATCGGGCGGATGCTACGAGCACTGTGACTGGTAGCACCGAGTTCGAAAAGTTCAGCAGTTTCGGCAGGTCCGCAGTATCCGAGGTCGTTGGGTGCGTATGCGTACCGGGCGAAGAGCCGCTCTCCCGAGTTCACGTGCTTGCTAGTTCGCTCGCTGCGCTCGCGGGTCGCGTCTGGCTGGAATTGCCGACGAGGAGCGCGGTCTCGCGATGCAACCGCCCGAAGTTGTAGTACGCCGCACAAGCCCCTTCGGGTGAAACCATGCAGGTTCCGATCGGCGTCTCAGGTGTGCAAGCCGTGCCGAAAACCTTGCATTCCCAGGGCTTGAGCACGCCCTTCAACACCTCACCGCATTGACAGGCCTTCGGGTCGGCCACTCGAACGCCGGGCATGTTGTACGCGAGTTCGGCGTCGAACGCCGCATAGTGGGCGTTGAGTTTGAGCGCGCTCTGGCTGATGAAACCGAGCCCGCGCCACTCGAAATGCGGACGCAGCTCGAAGACTTCACCGAGCAGCGCGAGCGCCTGCGGGTTGCCCTCGGGCCGCACCACGCGGCTGTACTGGTTCTCGACCTCGCAGCGGTTCTCGCGAATCTGCGCGAGCAGCATGCGCACCGACTGCAAGATGTCGAGCGGTTCGAAACCTGCGACCACGACCGGTTTGCCGTACACATCGGGGATGAAGCGGTACGGCCGGTTGCCGACGACGGTCGACACGTGACCGGGCCCGAGAAAGCCTGACAGCCGGAGGTCAGGTGATTCGAGAATCGCTTTGATCGGCGGCACGATCGTCACGTGGTTACAGAACACTTTGAAGTTCGTGACCCCGAGATCCTTTGCGCGCACCAGCGTCACGGCAGTCGACGGCGCGGTCGTCTCGAAACCCACAGCGAAGTAGATGACTTCCTTGTGGGGGTTGTCGACCGCGATCTTCAACGCGTCAAGTGGTGAGTACACGAACCGGATGTCGCAGCCGCGCGCCTTGGCGTCAAGCATGCTGCCCTTGCTGCCCGGCACCCGCATCATGTCGCCGAACGTGGTCAAGATGACGTTCGGCTGCTCGGCCAACCACATCGCGTCGTCGACTCGGCCCATCGGGATCACGCACACCGGACAACCCGGCCCGTGCACGAGTTCGACGTTGGGCGGCAGGACGTGTTCGATGCCGTGCCGATAGATCGTGTGGGTGTGGCCGCCGCACACCTCCATGAACTTGAACTCGTCGGCGCCGGCCAACTCGTTGATCGATGTGACCAAGGCACGGGCGGCCGCGGGATCGCGGAATTCGTCGACGAACTTCATTGCCGGCTCCTAAATGATTGAAGACTTGTCGAACGCATCGAGTTCGTCGTCATAGGTCTTGCCCATGTTTTTGACCGCCTCGAGGGTCATGTCGGCCTCGTGCTGGTCGATCTTCGCCATGGCGAACCCCACGTGCACGAGCACCCAGTCGTCGAGCGCGACGTTCTCCTCGGCGAGCAGTCGCACGCTGATCGTGCGGCGAATGCCGTTCACGTCGACCTTCGCCAGATGATGGGCGGGATCGACCATCTCGACCACACGGCCCGGAATTCCTAGGCACATGGCGGTTCCTTCCGTTCGGTAACCACGGGTCAGCAGATGCGCGGCAACGGGTCGCCGACCAGCATGTCGACGATCCGACTACCGCCGAATCCAGTGCGCAGCGCAACAATCCCTTCGGGCTCGGCGACGACTTCGCCGACCACGGTGGCCGCCGCGCCGGATGGGCGTGCACGCAGCGCCGCGACAGCCGCGTCGGCTTGCGATTCGGGCACGACAGCAAGGAATTTGCCCTCGTTGGCGACATACAGCGGGTCGATACCGAGGATGTCGCACGCGCCCTGCACCATCGGTGCGACCGGCAGGCTGAGCTCGTCGAGGATCACCGCGTAACCGCAGGCCTGCGCCAGTTCGTTGCAGATCGTGCCGAGCCCGCCTCTCGTCGGGTCGCGCATCCAACGCGTCTGCGGCGCAGCAGCCAGCAACGCTTCGACGAGTTCGTTGACCGGCGCGGTGTCGGACTCGATCGCCGCTTCGATATCGAGGTCGCCGCGCGCCATCATCACCGACATTCCGTGGTCGCCGATTGTCCCTGAGAGCACCAACCGGTCGCCGGGTTGCACCAGCGATGCCGACAGCTGACGACCCGTCGGGATGACGCCAACCCCCGTCGTCGTGATGTAAAGCCCGTCGGCCGCGCCTTTCGGCACCACCTTCGTGTCGCCGGTGACCAGCGCAACGCCGGCCGCGCGGGCGGCATCGGCCATGTCGGCCACGATCTCGCGAAGCTCAGCAATCGCCACGCCCTCTTCGATGACGAAGGCCGCCGACAACCACTGCGGCCGCGCACCACTGACGGCGAGATCGTTGACGGTTCCGTGCACCGCAAGGTGGCCGATCGAACCGCCCGGGAACCGCCGTGGCGAAACGACGAATGAGTCGGTGCTCAGCACCAGCCGCTCCCCCGACGGCAACGTGAGAACAGCGCCGTCACCGAGCTGCTCTAGTTCAGGATTCCTGAACGCCTCAAGGAAAACGGAGTCTACGAGTGCCGCCGACGACTTGCCGCCCGCGCCGTGCGACAGGGTCACGAGGTCATCGATCAACCGCGGACGGCGCTTGCGAAAAGCCGAGATTCGTTCGAGCACGCGGTCTTCACGGCTATCGACCGGCTGTTCAGCAACCGGGTGTTCGGCTGCGGTGGTCATGCCTTCGCCTCCGCCCTGTGTCCGGCTGTGCCCTCAGCCCGGGAGGCGAGCTTTCGTTGCACGGCCGACCACAGCTGGTAACCGAGAAGCGCCTGGCTTTCTTGAATACGGTGAATACTTTGAGACCGGACGACGAAACAGAAGTCGACGGCATCTGATTCGGCCATCTCGCCGCCGGTGTAGCCGGCAAGGCCGATCGTCAGCAGGCCACGATGCTTTGCCTCACGCAACGCAGCCATCAGATCGGCGGAGTTGCCGCTCGTCGAGAACGCCACAGCAACGTCGTGGCCGCTCGAGTGAGCAATTATCTGGCGGGAGAACACCAGCTCGAAGCCCACGTCGTTACCCAGCGCAGTAATGACCGACATGTCGGCCGCCAGGTTCACCGCGGGAAGCGCACGGCCTGTGATCGGCCGGGCGAATAGTGCGGCGAACGTGGCGGCGTCGGTCGAGCTCCCGCCGTTGCCGAACGCGTACATTCGCCCGCGATCGGTGAACCGCTCCGCCATCTGCTCCGCGGCTTCTTCGATGCGCTCACCGAATTCAGCCAGCGTCGCCTGCTGCATGGCCGAGCTCTCGTGCACTTTCGCGGTAGCAGAGGCTGCGAGATCGGTGAGTAGCGACGACGAGTCACGTTCTTCAGAATCGATGAACGGATAGAGGAAGTTGGTGCTCTCGGTCTGTGTCATGACGTCGCCTCCGCCACTTTCGTCAAAGCCGAGCCGGCATGCACGAGAACCAAGTCGCCGACCTCGACCGGCGCGACGACGCTGACGTCGATCCGCTCCTCGCCTTTCGCGGTGCGCACCAACGCATCGCCGAACGCACCAACCGGTGGCGCGATCACTTCGGCCGGCCGGCCTTCGTCGCTGCACGTCACGCACACCTCGTCGCGACACTCCGTCGTGTCGCTGGCCGACGACGGTGCCAGCAGCCCCGGATGTTCGAAGCAGACATGGGTGAGTTCCCACAGCAAGTGGTACATGATGACGAACCTGCCGGTGGCCGGCGCCAAGGGATTCGTATCGGCGATCCATAACACGTGGTCGGCTGCACCGTCGTGCGGGCGCAACCCCGAACCGATCCACACACTCATTGCGCCCCAGGCGGGCGTCCGGCGCATGACGGCGTTCACGGCAGGATCGTTCGCCGCCGCAACGGCAATCACGATGTCGCCGGCACGTACAGAGCTGCGCGCCTGCGCAAGTAAGTCGTGGTCGGTCAACGCGAGCGCGGGCAGCGCGCGCTTTCCGACGATCACCGGGTGCACGAACTCCACCGCCATGTGGTGCGCGTGCGGCTCCCATTGCGGCGCCACACACCACATCGTTGCGCCCGCGTGGAAGCGTCGCGCCAGTGCTAGCGACGCGGCCGCGAGATCGTCCGCGAGCCCGCGATCGAGCATGTCGGGTGGAATCCCGGGCGAACTTCCAGCCTGTGAGTTTGGCGGTGCGTTGAGATCTACCTGCGACGACGCGCCTCCGGCGTCCAGCACTGTGCTCATGACGACTCCTCTCCACCGACCGCCTGCGCTTCGCGCTCGCCCACCTCGCGCGATCCGCGCAATGCCGCAACTACCGCCTGCCCCAGCGCGAGCCCACCGTCGTTCGGAGGCACCCGCCGGTGAACGAGGACGTCGAGATCGGCAGACTCCAAACGTTCGCGCATCAGCCGCAACAGCAACACGTTCTGGAATACGCCACCCGTGAGCCCAACGGTGCGCACGCCTGTCTGCGCTGCGAGTGATCGCGCACATCGCGTGGCGGCAACCGCGACTGCCTCGTGAAATGCGTACGCAAGCGCCGGGGCAGCCACGCCGGCACGCATCGCAACCACAATCCCGCGAACGAGACGTCGGTAGTCGAGGACGTGATTCTCGCTGACGTCAAAGGACAGTTCTGTCGCCGGCGAATCGCGGCGTCCTTGCTCGGCGAGCACTTCAAGTTCGATGGCCGCCTGCGCCTCGTATCCCACTCGATGTCGGACGTCGAGCAGCGACGCGACCGCATCGAACAACCGCCCCATGCTCGAACATCGGACGGCGGTGGGGAGCTGCGCAAGCATCGCCGCTCGCTCGTCGGCGCTAGTTGCGTTGACCGCCGGCAGGTCGTCGTCCCATGCCAGGCCGGCCGACGTGAGGTAAGAAAGCGCGGTCCGGCAGGGGTTTTTCACGGCCGCATCGCCGCCAGGTAGCGCAACCGTGTCGAGATGGCCGACACGTTCATACGTCGACGAATCCCTACCCAGCAGCAAAATCTCGCCACCCCAGATCGTGGCGTCGGCGCCGTAGCCAGTGCCGTCGAAGGCGATGCCGATGACCGGCTCGCCGAGCCGGTCGTGCTCGGCAAGCAACGCCACCACGTGTGCGTGGTGATGTTGAACAAGCTGTAACCCCGGCTCGTCGGGGCCGCCGGAATGGCGCTCGGCCCACGATCGCGTCAGATACGACGGATGCGCGTCGGCCGCAATAATGGTCGGGCGCACCTGGTGCAACGTCGTCAACTGTTCGACCGCTCGCTCGAACGCGCGCAAGGTGTCGAGGCTGCCCATGTCGCCGATGTGTGCCGAGCAGAACGCATCGGAAC
>JBOGEK010000081.1:0-6932 GCA_050743645.1 Acidothermaceae bacterium | reverse complement strand
TCGGTGTGGGCGTCGGAGTCGGGGTCGGTGTGGGAGTCGGGGTTGGGGTGGGAGTCGGCGTCGGTGTTGGAGTCGGCGTGCCGCCGCCACCACTGCCGGAACACGGGCCGTCGTCGGTCCATACTCCCGAGCCGCCGGTGCTCGGCGCTTCGCCCTGAGTCCACCATTTCGCCGTCCAGGTGTGACCGTTGTAGGAGACCTGATTGCCACCGGTGTAAACCGTGGAGTTGTTGTACGCAGGCGCGGTGCAACTACCGCCGGTCGGAGTGGGCGTCGGGGTCGGGGTTGGGGTAGGCGTCGGGCCGGTTGGCGTCGGGGTCGGCGTCGGCGAGCCGGTTGGCGGCGGGCTACCACTCGGGCAGGTCGTCGTCGAACCGTTGACGTCGTTGACGACGTCATCGAATAGCGTCGTCGGCCCTGACGGGTTGAAGTCGTACATCGAGAACATCATGACGCCGGCAAGGCCGTTGCAATGGACGTAGTCGGCCCGCACCTGGATCGACTGCGCGGATTCACCGCCATACCAGTTGGTGCCATCGTAGAAGTACGCAGAATCCGTCACCGGATCGAAGAATGTGTCGGCCGGGTTGGTGACGACGCTGCTGATTTCTTTGTACATCGCGATGCCCGACACAGAACCTGAGTCGGTCATCGGCGGCGATCCACCGGTCGCCGGCATGTAAAGTCCATGGTTGCTACCGGCTTGGACGCCCGTCCAACCCCTGTAATAGAAGGGAATTCCGAGCGTTAGCTTGCTCGCTGGAAAGCCACCAGCTATGCCATAGGTCGGATCACCCTTTGTCCAGGCTTTAATCGCGTTGTCGATCGTGTAGTGCTCTTGACCAGGCGCCACCGGGTTACTCGGGTCGTTCGGCGACTCGAACAACGGATCTTGGAAGTTCGTCGCTGCGTTGCCGTCGAAGGCTCCATGCATGTCGTAGGTCATGACGTCGCCGAAGTCGAGAATCTGGCCGATCTTGTCCGACTGGATCAGCTTGATCTTGTCTTGGCCACTGGGGATTGCGGCCGAGAGGTACATCTTGCGCCCAACCGATGAACCGTACGTGTCGAGTTCGGTTCGGAATTCTTGCAACAGCGCGGTGTAATCGGCAGTGTCGTTCGGGCTGTAGTGATTGCCCAAGTGGCCGCCGCTCGACGCTGGGTATTCCCAGTCGATGTCGATGCCGTCGAATAGGCCGGCGATGGTGCCGGGACCGCCGTAACCCGATGAGTCTTTCGGCAGGTTGCCCTTGATGAACATGTCGATGCACGAACTGACGAGCGCTTTGCGACTCGCGTCAGTTGCGGCCGCATCGGAGAAGTACTTCGAATAGGTCCAGCCACCGAGTGAGAGCAAGATCTTCAGGTTGGGGTATTTCGCCTTGAGTTCTTGGAGCTGGTGGAAGTTGCCGGCAACCGGTTGACCATAGGCATCGGCTTGGCCGTTCACGCTGATATCGGCGCCGAACGACTTGTCCATGTCGGCGAACTGGTCTTCGGCACCGTCACCGGCGTTGGGGTCGTTCTCTCCCGCTGGATCGGGATCGGTCGACTTCGTGGTCTCGAAGCACTGCAGCGTCGACGGGTTGATGTTTTCGAAGTCATAGATCAGGTAGTCGAGCTTGCCCGCCATTCCTGTCGTGTCGAGGTTCTTCGGATAGAACGCGTTCGTGTAGATCGACCATTGGTCGTAGTAGCCGACCTTGATGCCGCCACTGGCGGCCTGGGCGACGGTCGTCGCGCCGGGGATCAGGCCAACCGCGAAAGCGGGCAATGCGGCGGCCACTGCGCTCAGCAGCGCGAGCTTCTTTCTGATGTGCACGATTCCTCCGAGCCTGGTGAGTGAAGAAGCTGGGGAACTGACGTTCGTGCCAAACCACTGGCCTAGACCATTCAGATTGGACTAGTCCAATTGCGGTGGAACCCTACTCCTTGAATCGGGCAACTGCGTCAACCAACCAACGGAAACCGAATGGTCATCAATTGGCAAAATCGCCGTCGGTAGGCGTCCGGATATCCGGAATGTCGGCCATTACAGGGCATCGCTCGCTGCATCGTGTCACGATCAGTCTTCGAATCGACGCGCGCTGGTTGGGCCGCCCTCCGCCGTCCGGGTGAGGAAATCGTGGCTGAACCACCAGACTCTTGACAAGGATTGGTCTAGTCCTATTTCATCGCCTTTAGCACGGGTGACTGAGCATCACGGGGACACGGATCCTGATCCTGGAGCCGGCGGCTGGATGCTCGGCAACGCCCCCGGGGGGCGTGTCCGATCAGCTGTTCCCGACACTCGACGCGTGCAGAGCACGCGAGGAATGGGAGTCCCGTCGTGCGTAGAAGTCGATCCCTTACGGCCGCTGCGGTCACTGCCGCAGCGGGGTTGGCAGCAGCCGTTCTCGCGATCGCGGGCCCGGCGACCGCAGCCACAAATGTCGTGGCTAATCCCGGATTCGAAGCAGGCAACCTGTCGGGCTGGAATTGCGGCAGCCTCGACACCGCCGTCACCGGTCATGCCCACAGCGGGAGTTATGCGTTGCAGGCCGCCGTCAGTTCAGGCGACACCGCGCAGTGCACGCAGTCGGTCGCCGTAACGCCAAGCACGTCGTACGCGCTGTCGGCGTACGTCAATGGCGCCTACGTCTACCTCGGCGTGACCGGCACCGGCGCGAGCGATACGAGTAACTGGACGCCAGGCACCGGCGGCGCCTACTCGCAACTGACGGACAGTTTTACCACCGGCGCAAGCACCCACAACGTGACGATTTTCGTTCATGGCTGGTACGGCCAAGGCACGTTCTACGTCGATGACGTGAACCTGCCGGGCTCCAGCGGTGGAACCGGCACGCCCACCCCGACACCAACCCCGACACCGACCCCGACCCCGACTCCAACACCGACGCCAACCCCGACGCCGACTCCAACCCCGACGCCGACGCAGCCGTCGGGATCGTGCACGGCTCCGGCCTACAACAACTCGCAGGTCTACACCGGCGGCAACCAGGTCTCCTACAACGGCCACACCTGGACGGCGAAGTGGTGGACGCAAGGCGAAGCGCCGAGCACCGGCGGTTCAGGTGTGTGGACCGACGACGGCGCATGCTCGGGCGGCCCAACCCCAACACCCACGCCGACCCCGACGCCTACGCCAACACCCACGCCTACGCCAACACCCACGTCCTCGCCAACGCCGCCATCGAACGGCAGTCTGCCCGCGCATCTCATTACCGGTTACTGGCAGGACTTTACGGGCAACGGGGCGACCGCGCTGAAGCTCTCGCAGGTGCCGAGTGGCTACACCATCGTGGCTGTCGCGTTCGGCAACTCGACGTCGACGCCGGGCCAGGTCTCGTTCAGCCTCGACCCGCAACTGTCGTCGGCGCTCGGCGGTTACACCGACGCGCAGTTCAAGGCCGACATCACAACACTGCATTCGCAAGGCCGGAAGGTGATTCTGTCGGTCGGCGGCCAAAACGGCGCGATCAGCGTGGCTGACTCGGCGTCCGCTTCGAACTTCGCGAACAGCGTGCACTCGATCATGTCGACGTACGGCTTCGATGGTGTCGACATCGACCTCGAGAATGGCGTGAACGCAACGTACATGTCGCAGGCGCTGGAGTCGTTGTCGTCGATGGTCGGGCCGAACCTCATCATCACGCTGGCACCGCAGACCATCGATATGCAGTCGACCGGAACGCAGTATTTCCAGCTGGCGCTCGACATCAAGAACATCCTGACGATCGTGAACATGCAGTTCTACAACTCCGGCAGCATGCTCGGCTGTGACGGCCAGGTTTACTCCGAGAGCACCGAGAACTTCCTGACCGCACTGGCCTGCATCGAGTTGCAGGGCGGCCTAGCACCCAGCCAAGTCGGGCTCGGCTTGCCGGCGAACGCCAGCGGTGCTGGTGGCGGATCGGTAGCGCCGTCAGCGGTAAACGCGGCGCTCGATTGCCTCGCCACCGGCAACAACTGCGGCACGTTCAAGCCCCCGTCCCATTGGAGCATTCGCGGCGCGATGGATTGGGACATCAACTGGGACGCGAACGCGAGTTACAACTTCGTGAACACGATCGCGCCGCACCTCAGCACGCTGCCGTAATCACAAGCAGCTCTCCCAAGCACGCGGCCGGGCCGGTGGCACTCGTCACCGGCTCGGCGCAATTTCGGTGCTGTCATTTTAGGCGCTTGCGAAGGCCGACTCGGCGCGCTGGTCGAGTACGGCATTCAAGCTATTGACCGCGTCGACCATCTCGTCGGTTTCAGCGAGAATCAGTGCGGTTGTCGGATCGAGTTCGCCGACCTTGGCCGGCACGACGCGACGCGTCACGGCCTCGATCAACGCCCGGTGTCGATCACGTAACGCCTCGTGGTGGTGGGCGATCCGACCGAACTGCAGTCTCGCCGACACCCCGTTCAACTCGATGTCGAGCGCCTCGACCAGTTCGCCGAGATCACCACGAAAGGCCGGCACCCATGGTTTGCTTTCGGCCGGACGGCGCAAACGCAGCGTGTGCGCAGCGATTGCGAGCCGCCGCAATGCCGCGAGAATTTCGGCATTAAGCTGCGCGTCGAGCCGGCGTCGGGTCGGATCCGCGAGCGAACGCGCGAGTGCGGCCTCGGTGTTGGTGCGCGCGAGGCGCACTGCACGGCCCTGACTAGACAAGGAATCCGACGTCGGGGGCGGGCTGTCGATGTACGAATGCAACACCAGAACGACGTAACGATGCGTCGCTGCCGCGAGTTCGGCGATCGCGGCTGAAGCGGGTCGTCTCCCCCAGGTAGGAAAGGCGACGTACGACAGCAGCGCCAACGCCGAACCGATCGCGGTGGCGAACAGCCGATCGAGGCCGTCGGTAACCGGATGTGTGTCGAGACCTGCGAGCAAGAAGACAACGACACCGGTGATCGCGATGCTGTAAACGGCGTAGCTCGCATTGAACAGCATGCCGCTGAGCCACACGAAAACAGCGACGAAAGGCACCAACGCCCACCCGTGCGGATGAAACAACACGGCGGCGATCGTAGCCAGCCCGACGCCGATCAGGGTGCCAACGGCCCGTGCGACTCCACGGGTGAACGTGATCGAGAACTCCGGGCGCAGCACAAGCACGGCAGTTAACACTAGCCAATAACCGCGGCCGAGATCTATCGCGTGGGCAAGCGCCGTGGCGATCGTGACGACGACGGCGAGCCGAACTGCGTGCCGAAACGCGTCCGAGCGCGGCGTGAGGTTGGCGCGCATCTGTTGCTGCACGATTTCGGCGCCGTGCAGTCCTCGCCTCGACACTCGCGGCGCCGCACGTGCGGCTGCAACGCCGATCGGCCCGGCTCGTCGTTCGTCGATCGCGGCTGGCAACAGCGCAGCGATCGCTCGAAGTTGGCCCGCCAGAGCATGGGCGGCCGTAGTCGACCGCACGGCCGCATAATTGATGTCTTCGTGGGATGCAACGACGCCGAGCCCGCCTTTCGATGCGTCGCCGAGTCGAGCGATGACCTGCTCGACGTGGTCGAGCAGGTCATCGACGCCTGGGAGAACCTCAGCACTGGCAAGGCTTTCTGCCACACGACGCAGGTAATGCGCAGTGGTGTCGCCGAGTTGGTCAAGGAGCGTGAGCTTTTCGTCGTCCGACTTCTCGAAGCTTGAACGCGAGCTGGCGATGCCGAGGAGTTCGATCCGCACACGCCGTCCTTCGCCTGCGAGGCTGGTCCAGGCTTCGCTTGCGGTATCGGCGCGAAAGGAGAACTCGCGGTCGGTGGTCGCCGCGTCGAATGCCTGCGCTGCAGCCAAGGAGTACCGGTCGACCTGAAGTGCTGCCGCGAAGTCGGCAAGTGCTTGGTACGCAAGCGAAAGGCCAGTGAGCGCGCGCCCGACCCGAGGCCGTCGGCGAAGCAGCACGACCAGCACTAGCTGCAGAACGGCACCAGCCGCAACAAGCCCGGCCGTGCGAGCGGCGATCGGTGGTGGCGCCGAAAACCTGCCGTATACCAAGAACGCGACCAACGTGTTGATACCAGTCGTTGCGTAGCGCGGCTCGACAGCGACTAGCAATCCGCAGACGAATGCCATCGCCGCACCAACGGCGACGTGCAGCGCGGGATGGCTGCTCGAGGCCGATCCGACGAAGGTGCCAAAGGCCATGCCGAAGGCGACCGACACGAACACTGCGACCCGGGGACGCGGCGACGGCACTACCGACGAAATACCTACCGCCAGAGCGCCACCAGCAGCAGCAGCTCCCGATGCCCACGAGCCGGCGAGCACTCCGATGATCAACGGAATGATCGTGCCAACAGCCATGCGGATGGCGTCGGCAACATCGATGGCCGAGCGGTCGAATCGCAGGACGTCATCGACCAGCCGGCGCCACGAACTCGTCGGCTCTGTCGCACCCGTCACCGCACTCACTTCACGCCCTTACCCACGACCGGGCCGACCGACCAGGCAACGGCTTCCCGCCGACACCGGTAGGAGACGGCCGCCGAACTGATCGGTTCAGCTGAACCATATGGGGCACTCGGGTGAGGGATACGCGGTGGCCCGATCGGCCTACCTTTGCGGGTTCTCGGTCACGAATCGGTACACCGTCCTGGCGATTCGTGGAACGACAGATTAGTCTGCTCACCGCGCCCGCCGACGGTGACGCGGCGCCCAACTAGCCTTCAAATCGGGGGTCTTTCGTGCGCCGCGCCCAACTCAAGATGATCGCCGGGCTCGCGGCGGCATCCGTCGTGGCTGTCATTCCCGCCGCACCAGCATTGGCAACAAGTTCGCCGAATGTGGCAATCGTTGGCTCCGCACCTGCGGTTCCGTATGGCGCGCATGCGGTGGGCGCAACGCCGCTAAGCAGCAGCCTTTCATTTGACGTGGTGCTCAAGCCACGTAACCAAGCGGCGCTCGACTCATTCGTGCAAGCAGTGTCGACACCCAACTC
>JBOGEK010000080.1:0-6886 GCA_050743645.1 Acidothermaceae bacterium | reverse complement strand
CGACTACGTCACCGCAGAAAACGCCGGTGCGTCGTCCCTGATCGCGAACAGAACCTCGATCGGAGGTTGGGAAGAGTTCGACCTGATCCATAACAGCGACGGTTCGATCAGCCTTCGCGCCCACGCCAATGGTGACTACGTGACGGCCGAAAATGCCGGTGCTTCCGCATTGATCGCGAACCGAACGGCGATCGGCACCTGGGAAGAGTTCGACCTCATCAACGACTGAGAAGGCAGCATGATGCCCGGGCCGTCGGTATGAACGCCGGCGGTTCGAGCGGCGGCGAATCACCGCAATCGACAACTTTCGGCGTCCGGGGCGAGGTCGATCCGTGCGCTCCGGGCAAACTCGTGACCGATCGGAGAAACATGAAAAGCTTCAAATCGCGGACGGCGATCGCCGTTGCAGCCACGACCGCGTTACCGATCTCGATGTTGCTTGGCATCAGCGGCACGGCTCGGGCAGCTACTGGCTTTCCCGCGCACTATGCCGCTCCGTACCTTCAGCTGTCTAATGGCACTGTCGGCGACATGAACGCCGACATGAACGCGACCGGCACCAAGTACTACACGCTCGCACTCATCATTCCGAGCAGCGGATGTACCGGAAAGTGGGAGGACGGCGACGCTTCGGTCGGCTCGTTCACCTCTCAGATCAACTCGTTGAAATCAGCCGGCGGCAACGTCATCATCTCGTTCGGTGGAGCCTCCGGCGGCGAGCTGGCGCAGACCTGCACCTCGGTATCGAGCCTCGAGGCCGCGTACGCAAACATCGTCAATACCTACGGTGTGACGCGACTCGACTTCGACATCGAAGGTGGCGTCATCGGTGACACGGCGTCGACATCTCGCCGCGACCAGGCGCTCGCCGCACTACAGGCTGCGAACCCGTCAGTGCAGGTCGACTTCACCCTCGCCGTTGACCCCAACGGGATGGAATCACCGCAGCTGAACCTGCTCAACGACGCGAAGTCGAAAGGCGTCAAGGTTAACTGCGTCAACATCATGACGATGGACTTCGGAGGCGGCACGAACGACTTGTCCGCCGCGGAGTCGGCCGCGCGCGGCAGCGTGAGTCAACTCGAAGGCATCTTCGGAATCTCCGCTACCCAAGCATGGAACATGCTCGGCCTTACGCCGATCGCCGGCACGAACGACGACGGTACCTTCTTCAGCCAGTCGGATGCGTCGTCGCTGGAGAGTTTCGCGGCGTCCAATGGTGTTCAAGAGCTCGCCTTCTGGGAGGTCGACGGCTACGACAAAGGCACGGGCTACGCCTACTCGCGGATCTTCAACCAGATAACTAGCGGCTCCACCGGTGGTGGCGGCAACACGTCTGCGTTCTCGACAATTCAGGCTGAGGCGTATTCGTCGCAGTCGGGCACCCAAACGGAGGCGACTACCGACACGGGCGGCGGCGCCGACGTCGGCCACATCGCAAACGGTGATTGGCTGGCATACAACAGCATCGACTTCGGCAGCGGCGGAAACGCTGTCACCGCACGCCTAGCCTCGGGTGCGTCGATCAGCGGCAATGTCGAGGTGCATCTCGATTCGCTGTCGAATCCGACGATCGCGACGATCGCGATGTCGCCCACGGGCGGCTGGCAGGCGTGGGTTTCGAAGACCGCGTCGATGTCGACCGTTACCGGCGTGCACACCGTGTATTTGAGGTTCGCCAGTGGGAGCTCCGGTGACTTCGCCAACATCAACTGGTTCACCTTCGGTGCCGGTGGCGGAGGCAGCGGCGTGATCAGCTTGCGGGCGCACGCCAACGGCGACTACGTCACCGCCGACAACGCCGGGGCCTCGCCGCTGATCGCGAACAAAACCGCGATCGGCACCTGGGAGGAGTTCGACCTCATCAACAACGCCGACGGTTCGATCAGCCTCCGCGCCCATGCGAATAGCGACTACGTGACGGCCGAAAACGCGGGTGCATCAGCACTGATCGCGAACCGCACCGCGATCGCAGGTTGGGAGGAGTTCGACCTCATCGACGATTGAAGCGACAGCAGCGAGGGCCGATGGCTGCAGCAGGCCACCGGCCCCTAGCTGCGTCGTCCCGTTCGCGCGATGCGAGACCCGCGGGCAGCAGCTTTGCGCGCCTGTGGAATCGCTCCTGTGGCGAGGAATTGGCTCACCGGCAGCGTCGCTGCACCAAGAGCGACGGCATCGCGCCCCAACTCGGCAGGCACGATCGTGACGTCGTTGAACGGCATGCGCAACGCGTGCTTCGCGGCCTCTTCTCGAACGGCCATCAGCAACGGCTCGCCGAGCGTCTGTGCCACCCAGCCGCCGATCACGATACGTTCAGGGTTGAAAAGATTGATCAGATCGGCGATTCCGGCACCGAGGTACAACGCAGTCTCTTCGAGCACCCTGGACGCCGACTTGTCTCGGCTGCCGGCTGACGCGATCTTTGTAAGCCGATGCGCGAGATCGCTGTCGGAGTTGGCCGACGCTCGACGTCGCAACTCCTCGTAACGCGCGACAATCGCACGCCCTCCGACGTAGGCCTCGAGGCAGCCCGACGCACCGCACCGGCAACGGCGTCCGTTCACCATCACGGTTGTGTGGCCCCACTCTCCCGCGCTGCTCGATGCACCCCGGTAGAGCTGGCCACCCGCGAATATGCTGATTCCGACGCCGGTCCCGAGCAAGACAATCACCGCGTTGTCGGCATCACGGGCCGCACCGAACCACTTTTCGGCCTGGCCAAAGGTTTTCGCGCCGTTGTCGACCAGCAGCGGCAACGTGGTGCCGCGACGCAGCAATCGGCCGAAAGGCACGGCGTCCCACCCCAACGTTTGAGCATGGACGACGGCGTCGTCTCCGTGCTCGACGAGACCTGGAAGGCCAACGCCCACACCAAGGATCGCATCGGGTGCGACTCCGGATGCAGCGATCACGCGGTCGAGGCCTTCGAGTACGCGCGCAGCCGTCTTTTCCGCAGGTAGGCCGGCGGCGGGAGGCGTCAGCGACTGCGAGCTGAGCACCCGCATGTCGAGGTCGAATATCTCGACCAATACGGCGGTTTCGCCGATGTCAACGCCGACAACGTATCCATAGCTTGGATTTACCTGCAGGAGCGCGCGTGGCCGGCCACCGTCTGAGTCTTCGGCTCCGGCCTCGACAAGAATGCCTTGCTCAAGTAGCTCGCCGACGAGATTGCTGACCGTGGCCGGGCTGACCCCAGCTGCAGCAGCGATTTCGAGCCGGGTCATTGGCCCGTTCAGATACACCGCCGAAAGCGCGCTAGCCCGGTTGCTCTTCCGAAGGTCACGCGCATTGGTAGTTCTGACCGTCGACACCTTCGTTGACTCCATTCGCCCATGGTCGTCACGTACGGGCCGGCAGCCTGCAGCGTCCGGCTCGTCGCAGCATAGTTGAGACCATCATCGAAGTGCTGGCGGATGTGCATACCTCTCTCGGTCCAACCGCCCGCTCTCGGGCCGTCGGCCTGCTGGCGACGGTTGGGTAACACCGCCGACCGGCCGACCCAGGTTGGGTGAGGGCCACCAGTCCGCCGACGCAGGTTGGGGTGACGCGCCAGACGCAGGTCGGGCAACAAAGCGCGCGGTAGATCGCGCATTCTGTCACCCAACTTCGCGGGGGTGAACGTAACGAATTCGAAACGACGCTGCGACCTCTTGACGTGGCTGCGGCTACAAGACACGATTCAACACTTGGAGGAAGGGTTGTAGCTGGCCTGGACCACAGACGGGGCCGTGCATCGGAGCCTGCCCGGACACCACTGGCGTCATGGCCCTTATCCGGAAGGAAACATCGTGCGACTCACCAAGATCGCCGCTACCGCCACGGCGGTACTGATGCTGGCGCCGCTCGCAGCATGCAGCAGCAGTAGCGGTTCGAAGGGATCCCCAAGGGGGCCTTCGGCCAGTTCAGCGGGTGGCGGGAACCCCTCGGCCGACGCCGGCACCACGCTCACCTATTGGGCGAGCAACCAAGGCACCAGCCTCGACAACGACAAGCAGGTGTTGACTCCCGAGCTGGCCAAGTTCACTGCGCAGACGGGCATCAAGGTCAACCTTGAAGTGGTGCCGTGGTCCGACCTGCTCAACCGGGTGCTCGCGGCGACTACCTCAGGCAAGGGCCCCGACGTCGTCAACATCGGCAACACCTGGTCGGCGTCGGTGCAGGCCACGGGAGCCTTCGTGCCCTTCGATGACGCTGCGCTGAACGCCGTCGGAGGCAAATCCCGCTTCCTCGCGGGCAGCATGTCAGCAACGGGTGCTGTCGGCCAACCCCCGGTCGCCGTCCCGCTTTACAGCCTTGCGTATGCGCTGTATTACAACAAGAAGCAGTTCGCGGCCGCCGGAATTAGTCAGCCACCTGCCACGTGGGACGACTTCGAGGCCGATGCGAAGAAGTTGACGACCCCTGACCATTGGGCGCTGGCTCTCGAAGGCGGCAGCAAGACCGAGAACATCCACAGCGCATTCATGTTGAGTCAGCAACAGGGCGGCTCGTTCTTCGATTCGTCAGGTAAGGCGACGTTCAACACGCCCCAAAATGTCGCCGGCATCAAGCAGTACATCGACTTCATGCAGACCGACAAGATCGTGAATCCGAGCGACGCGCAGTATTCGAACGGAACCGAGGCACTGAAGGACTTCGCGACGGGCACCGTCTCCATGGTGTTCTGGCAAGCAGCAGCAGGTTCGCTCAAGCAGTTCGGCATGAACCCTGACGACATCGGAGTCGCGCCGATCCCGCTACCGGCCACCATGCCGCCCGGCGGCAAGAAGGTCACCAGCATGGTCGCCGGTATCAACCTGGCAATCTTCAAGAGCACCCAGCACAAGGACGCCGCACTGAAGTTCGTGAAGTTCATGACCAGCACCCCTGAGCAGCAGATCCTGAACAAGACCTACGGATCGTTGCCATCGGTTACCGACGCCTACAGCGATCCGGCATTTCAGACGCCCGACGTCCAGGTGTTCAAGAACATCTTGAGCAACAGCGCCGCACCGATGCCGCCGGTCGCCGGCGAGAGCCAGTTCGAAACCCTCGTCGGCACGGCCATGAACAACCTCATCGCCGACGCCGCGACGGGCAAGACGGTAACTAGTGATGACGTCGCGAATGCATTGCAGGCTGCGCAGCAACAGGTCACCAGCTAGCAGCAGAACGCCGGTCCGAAACGGCGAAGAAGTACCAACCAGTTGCGCAGCTCGGGGCAGTGAAGCAACTGACCGGCCCGATTTCCGGGCGACGATGGCGCGGTGGGGCGTGGCGACGCTCCACCGCGCCGTTGGAGAAAGGACGTGCAGTTGGACGCCGGGGATGCCGTGCGAAACCAGGACGCCTCGCCAACGGCGGAGACAGCGCGGGCCAGGACGAAGGCCAGGGCCATCGGAGCCATCGGAGCCGGCGGCGCCACCGGGGCGAAGGGCACGTCCGCAGCGACCGCGACGATCGAGCCCAAGCCGGCAGACGGGCGGCCAATCCTGCGACGCCCCCGGCGGCGGCAACTGCTGCCGTATCTGCTGCTGGTACCGGCGATCGTCATGGAACTGCTGATCCATATCATTCCGATGATCGTCGGGGTAGCAATCAGTTTCTTGAAGCTAACCCAGCTCTACTTGCGAAACTGGCGGCACGCGCCTTTCGCGCATTTCGACAACTACCGCTTCGCCATCAACTTCAATCAGCCAGCCGGCAAGGCGCTGCTCCACTCGTTCACTGTGACGTTGCTCTACACCGCCATCGTGCTTGTCTTTTCGTGGTTTTTCGGAACCGTCGCCGCACTTCTTACGCAGCGGCCGTTCAAAGGCAGAGGGCTGGTGCGCACGTTGTTCCTCGTGCCGTTCGCGCTCCCGATCTTCGCCTCGGTCATCACCTGGAACTTCATGGCTCAGCGCGATACCGGCGTCATCAATCACGTGCTGGTCGATCAGTTACATCTGGCGAGCGGGCGGCCATTCTGGCTGATCGGCGGCAACAGCTTCTACACACTTGCCGTCGTCACCATCTGGCGAAGCTGGCCTTTCGCATTCCTCATCATCACCGCAGGCATGCAAAGCATCCCCGGTGAGCTCTATGAAGCGGCCGTGCTGGACGGTGCCGGAATGGTGGCGCAGATTCGGCGGATCACGCTGCCGCTGCTCACGCCTGTCAACCGCGTGCTCGTGCTCGTGCTCTTCTTGTGGACCTTCAACGACTTCACCACGCCGTACACACTCTTCGGCGACACGCCACCGCGGCAGGGCGACTTGATCTCGGTGCACATCTATCAGAGTTCGTTCACCACATGGAACTTCGGCGCAGGTTCGGCAATGTCGGTGTTGCTCCTGCTCTTCTTGCTTGTCGTGACGAGCATCTATCTCGTCGTCGTGAACAGGAGGGGTCGCGATGCGTGAGCCGCAATGGTTCCGCTGGTGCCGGCGGGCCGGCCTTTCGTTGTTGGCGCTGTTCACGTTGGTGCCCATCTACGTCATGGTCAGCTCCTCGGTGAAACCGTTGAAGGACGTGCAAGGAACGTTCACCTGGATTCCGTCACATGTCACGCTGCAGCCCTTTCGCGATATGTGGACGACGATTCCGCTGGCCCGTTACTTCGTGAACAGCCTCGTTGTGTCGACCGTGTCGTCGATCGCGTCGGTCGTGATCGCACTCCTGGCGGCCTACGCGCTCAGCCGCTACAGGTTCGCCGGGCGACAGACGTTCTCGGTGGTGGTGCTGTCGACGCAGATGTTTCCCGGCATCTTGTTCTTGCTGCCACTGTTCGTCATCTTCGTCAACATCAGCAACACCATCGGCATCAACCTTTACGGCAGCCGCCTCGGGTTGATCCTCACGTTCCTGACCTTCACCCTGCCGTTCGCGATCTGGATGCTCACGGGCTACCTCGACTCCATAC